>NZ_JBHSPA010000031.1:0-281642 GCF_042656245.1 Nonomuraea insulae | reverse complement strand
GCGGCGCCCGGATGCCCGAGCTCGCGGCGCACTGGACGTCCTCGTGGTGGAAGCGCCGGTTGAGGAACACCGGGATCGCGGTGAGCGGCACCCCCGCCTGGCGGGCCATCAGGTACGACACCGGCGCCAGCTCGCACACGTCGAACTCGAGGTCCCTGATCATCCGGCGGTACGCGGCGATGATCGGCCGCACCTCCACCGGCTCGATCCGGTACCCGTCCACCTCGACGTCACCGTTCAGCAGCGCCTGCGCGTGCGGGTACTCCCCGAAGGCCACCGAGAGCTTCTCCATTGCCTGCCTTTCCGTAGGTGTCATGGGTTCGCGTCAGCCGCCCAGGCGCGACGGCGGGACGCCGAGGGCCTCGCAGGAGCGCGCGACCAGGTCGTCGAAGTCCACCGGCCGCGGCAGCACCTCCTGCTCCAGCGCGTACGCCGCCGCCTGCGACACCGGGCCGCGCAGCGCCTCGAAACCCACCGGGTGCAGGTCAGGTGAGGTGGCGAGCACCTCATGCAGCGCGTCGTACGCCGCGCAGACGGCGGCAGAGTGCTCGCGCGCCGCCTTCTCGCCGACGCCCACGACGTGGTTGACCGGGACGAACCCCTTGTCCCTCGACCACGCGGCGGCGACCTGCGCGGCGTCGGGAATGGCGGTGCGGATGCGGTCGTCCTCCGGCAGCTCGTTGCCCATGATCCCGAAGTCGAGTCGGCCTTCGAGGAAGTCCGGCTGCAGGCGGGCCCCCTCGGGGGCGCGGCGCACCCATGACGGGTCGTGCTGCCCGTCCACGTGGCCGCCCTCGTACACCACCCAGTCGACCTCGCGCAGGTCGACCCCGTACTGCTCGGTGAGGAAGCCGCGCACCCAGACGCCGGTGGTCTGGCTCCAGGAGCGGATGCCCACGCTGCGGCCCTCGACGTCAGCGACGGTCAGGTCGCCGCAGGTCACCAGGGTCTGGTGCTGGAAGCGGCCGAGCGCGGTGACCGGGAGCAGGACCACCGGCCTGTCGTGCGCGACGGCCTGCAGCAGCGTCACGATCGGCAGTTCGCAGATGTCCGCCGACGACTCGCCGATCATGCCGCGGGCGGCCTTGCTCACCGGGCGAATGTCGAGCCGCTCCGCCTCCGTGCCGACCTCGCGGACGGCCGACTCCGCGGCTGCCGCGAGATCGTCGCGACCCAGAACCAACTTCACGTGCGCTTCCTCCTTGATGGGCGTGCACCGCCGCCGGGCCCGGTCACCGGTGGAACCTCTCGTGGTGGCGGCGCAGCAGGTCGATGCCGTAGTCGTTGCCGTTCGGCGTGCGGACCACGGTGTGGATGTGCCGGCGCGACGGCGTGTCGTTGTCGAACATGACGCCGGCCTGGTGCTCGAACTCGATGAGGATCACCGGGCTGTGGATGCGGTAGTAGAAGACGTCGTCCGCGTCGCCGATCCAGGAGAAGTACGTCTCCTCCTCGTGGGCCAGGACCTCCTCCATGCGGAGCCTGGCCTGGTCGTCGCGGGCGCGGTTGACGTACAGGCCGATCAGGTCGGAGGCGATCGCGCGCTGCGGCCCGGCGAGCTCGCCCAGCGGCAGGCCCGCGTAGTTCAGCTCGTGGTTGTCGCGGAAGGCGCCGACGAACAGGTCGGGCGGCATCTCCTCCGCGATCACCGCCTGGGTCCGCTGCCCGTCGGTCAGGCTGGTGAAGAGCTGCTGACCCACGGCCTCCTCGCGGCGGAAGGCGGTGGTTCCGGCGTACTTGCCGGATTCGGCGATCACCGGTTCGGCGCCGAGGAAGGTGGGCGTGAGCGTCATCTGGTCGCCGACGACGACGCAGTTCACGCCCACGTGGTGGCCGTCGAGCTGCCAGCCCCACGGGCCGCCCTTCTCGGGCGATCCGTAGAGGCTGAACCAGTAGAGCCACTCGTTGAGCAGGTGCTCCTCGCCGCGCAGCTCGCCGATGGTCAGATTGAGCCGCATCATGTCGATGACCTGCGCGTATCCGTACGCGCTGAGGCTGCGGCGGACGATGTCGAGCGCCTTGCCGCGCCTGTCGCCGTCGAGGCTCTCCAGGCACAGGCCGTGCCGCAGGAAGTAGCGGGCGCCGTTCGCCCAGTGCCGCCAGGACACGTCGTCGATGGCGAATCGGCCCTGCGCCAGTTCGGGGGACGTCAGCGCGGTCAGGTAGTCCTCCGCCGCCCGGCGCACACCGCTGACATCCAGGCCGGTGGCGCGCAGCGGGAACAGTCCCGGCCGCACGCCGTCCGACGTGGCCACCCCGCGGAAGGGCTCAGCGGCCGCGCGCCGCCGCCAGTCGATCTTCGCGAGCAGTTCCGGCGTGAACTCGGCCGGTCGCCGCGTGGGGGCGTCGCCCCGCTGCCGCAATCCCGTCATCGCCGCCTCCCTCCGTCTTGCGTTCCGTCCCCGCCCAGCACGACCGTCGGCGTGCGCATCTCACACGTCCTCGCCCAGCACAGCCCTCGGCGTGCGCATCTCACATGTCCTCGCTCAAGACGGCCGTCGGCGTGCGCATCTCACACGTCCTCGCCGTGCAGGAGCCGGCGGTAGGGGACGCTGACCACGTCGCGGGTGATCCGGACGTCGATCACGGAGGGCCGGGGGGCGCGTACGTACTCCGCGAGGGCGGCGCGCAACTGCTCCGGCGTCCTGACCGTGGCGCCGCCGCCGCCGAGCGCCGCCGCGACCGAGCCCAGCTCAGGGGTGGGGATCACGGCGAGCTCCGGATCCAGGCCACTGGCCCGCGCCTTGTGGTACTCGGCGCCCAGGCCCTCGTCGTTCATGACGACGACCAGGATCGGCAGGTCGTACCGGCAGGCGGTCTCGAACTCCGACAGGTGCATCAGGAAGCTGGCGTCGCCCTCGACCACGAAAGCGGGCCTGTTGCCGTTGGCCACGATCGAGCCGATGGTCAGCAGCGGGGCCTGGCCGATGGCGCCGAACATGCCGTAGTTCGACAGGACCTCGCGGGAGCGCTGGAAGAGCATGGTGCCGAAGTCGGTCTGGTGGCCGCTGCCCAGGACCAGGCCGATCTCGCCGGGGATCTCCTCGTCCAGGACGTGGATCACCTCGCGCGGGTCGAGGCGGTCCGGCTCGCCGCGGAACTCGGCGGGGGCCACCAGCGGGGCGGTCAGCCGGCGCAGCACCTCGGCGGTGTGGAAGCCCTCCAGGCTGACCGGCCGGCTCTCCAGCGCCCTGGTCAGTTCGGTGAGCCCGGTGACGGCGTCGGCCCTGATGTAGGCGTCGGCCACCGCGCCGTTGCCCATGACGATGTGCGGGGCCGTGTCGATCTGGATGTAGCGGGCGTCCGGGAACAGGTAGCCGTGCTCGATCGTGTAGTGGTTGAGGCTGGCGCCCACCGCGATCACGCAGTCGGCCTCCTGCAGCAGCTCCATCGCGGTCTTGTTGCCGTACAGGCCGGCGATGCCGACGTGGTAGTCGGTGTCGGCGCACAACCAGTTCTTCGCCTGCAGGGTGGTGGCCAGCAGGGCGCCGGTCCGCTCCTGCAGGCGCAGGACCTGCTCGCCGGCGCCCGCGCGCCGCGCCCCGCGGCCGGCGATGATCACCACGCGCTTGCTCGCCCGGACGATGTCGCGGGCCGTCTCGACGGCGGCCGGGTCGGGCAGCGACCGGACCTGGGGGATGAGGTCGGTGGAGGGGACGTACTCGTCCGCGTCCTCGCAGTCCTGCTTCTGCACGTCGATCGGGGCGCTGAGCATGATCGGCCGGGACTCGGTCCTGGCCAGGTAGAAGGCCCGCTGCACGGCCTCCTCCGCGAGGTCGGCCCGGGACACGTGGACGAAGCCGCACTCGATCGCGGCGGCGAAACGCCGCTGGTCGAGATACTGCACCGCGCCCTGGTCTCCCCAGGCCGTCTCGCCGCAGAAGGCGACCAGCGGGGTACGCGCCCGGCTCGCCACGATCATCGAGGTGGCCAGTTGCGCGACGCCGGGCCCGCTGGTCGTGGTCACCACGCCCGGGCGCCCGGCGGTCCGCGCCCAGCCGTCCGCCATGCCGAGGCCGGAGCCCTCGTGGCGCACCTCGTAGAGTCGCACGCCGCGCTGGGCGAGCGCGTTCATCCAGTGCATGTTGGCATCGCCCATCATGCCGAAGACGTCGCTCGTGCCCTCCGCGACGAACGCCTGGGCGAGCACTTCATAAACCTTCACGTCAGCGCTTCCTTCAACTGGGTCCCTTTCAGCACGCCCTCCAGCCGGCCGAACACGCGCAGCGCGTTGCCGCCGTACAACGCCTCGTGATCGATGTCGATGGAGTCGAGGAGGTATTTGGTGTCGTCGAACCGCCGGCCCGTCTCCGGGTCCACCGCGCGGACGGCGCCGATCATCTCCGAGGCGAACAGCACGTTCTCGGCGGGGATGACGTCCAGCAGCAGCTCCAGGCCCCGCTTGTGGTAGACGCAGGTGTCGAAGAAGACGTTGCGCAGCACCGCCTCCTCCAGCGGCGGCCGGCCCTGGTCCAGCATGTAGCCCCGGTAGCGGCCCCAGTGGTAGGGGACGGCGCCGCCGCCGTGCGGCACGATGAGCTTCAAGGTGGGGAAGTCGGCGAACAGGTCCGACATGCACAGCTGCATGAACACGGCGGTGTCGCCGTTGAGGTAGTGCGCGCAGGTGCCCTGCAGGGCCGGGTTCCGCGACATCGCGACGTGGATCATCGCCGGCACGTCGAGCTCGACCAGCTTCTCGTAGAGCGGGTAGTACACCCGGTCCGTCAGCGGCGGCGCCTGCCAGTGGCCGTCGGAGGGGTCGGGGTTGAGCAGGCAGCCGACGAACCCCAGCTCCGCGACGCAGCGTTCCAGCTCGGCGACGCTGTTGCGGACCGAGGCGGCCAGGGCGTCGCCGGGCGACTGGGGGAGCTGGCACACGCCGACGAACTTGCCGGGGAACAGCGCGCACACGCGGGCGATCAGGTCGTTGCTGACCAGGGACCAGTCCAGGCTGGTCCGCTCGTCGCCGTAGTGGTGGGCCATCTTCCCCGCTCCCGGGGAGAAGAGCGTCACGTCCGTGCCGCGCTCTCGCTGCAGCTTGAGCTGTCCCTGCTCGATGGCGGCACGGATCTCGTCGTCGCCGACGCGGAGGTCGTCGGGGGACACGCGCGCGCCCGATTCCTCGTACGCCCGGATCTGCCGTTCCCGCCACTGCCCGAGCGCGGGCGGGGCGGTGGTGAAGTGGCCGTGACAGTCGATGATCATGAAAGTCTCCTCGTCAGGCTCGGCCGGTCAGCTCGCGGCCCAGGTCGAGGCCCGGATAGGAGCGCACGGGGAGCGACATCAGGAAGCGGTAGCCGTCCTCCAGCACCTGCTTGACATTGGCGGCCGTGACGTGGGGATGACCGACGGCGACCCCCCGCTCGGCGCAGACGTCGAGGATGCGGCGCTTGGACTCCATGACGAGCGGATGGTCGTACTGGCGCGGCACCCCGAGCTCCTGGCTCATGTCGCCCTCGCCTGGCAGCACCAGGCCGATGCCCGGAACCTGGTCGAGGATGTCGGGCAGGTTCTCCACGCCGCGCTGGTCCTCGATCATGATGGCGACGAGGATCTCGCCGTCCGGGTCGAGCGGCCAGACGTCGCTCCTGGCGTAGTACTCCTCATTCGAGACACCCCAGTAACGCGCCGCCGCGGCCGGGCTGTCGCCGCGCAGGCCCGCGGGCTCGTAGCGAGGGGTGCCGGGCAGCCGGGGGTAACGGCAGGCCGCGACCGCGTTGTACGCCTCGTCGACCGAGGTGATGTGCGGCCACACGATGCCGTACGCGCCCAGGTCCAGGGCCTGCTTGGCGTGCCACTGCGCCTTCTCGGAGCCGTTGGCGGGGATCCGTACGAGGGGGGTGACCGGGGCCGCGAGGCTGTCGGCGCGGAAGATCTGGCGCCGGTTCAGCAGGTACTGCAGGCTGTCCCGCAGCGCGATGACGTCCCACGGTTTGTGCTCGGTCTCGAAGACCAGGCCGTCGTAGTCGGCCGTGCCGAACTCGACGGCCGCCGCCGGATCCGGCGCGACGAAGGAGGTGAAGACGTGCCGCCCCTCCGCCAAGCCGTCGATCACCCTATTCAGCCTGGGCATTGCCACTGCTCCCTTCTTTCGACTGCTCCTGTGCTCGGCCGGGAACCGGCGCCGCCGGTCGGCGCCGTTCCAGCAGGCGCGCCCACCAGACGCGCAACCGGCCGAACAGGCCGGCGGGCCGTGGCGCCTGGCCGGTCGTGGTGGCCGCGACCTGCTCGGCGACCGGGACCGGGCCGGCGCAGCGCTGGAGGAGTTGGTCCGAGAACTCCCGGGTCATCCGCGTGACCACCGCCCCGGCGCCCGACTCGACCAGCGAGGCGAGCTTGCCGTTGATGGTGATCTCGCCGTTCACGGCCACCCGCGCGTCGCCGGGCCCGTCGCCCTCCACCACCCGGAACGTGGCCTCGGCGGTGAAGCGGGTGGCCCGCTGGCCGTCCCGGCCGCGCGCCGACAGGCGGCCCTCCCGCTCGTCCTCGGCCAGTTCCAGGGTGACCTGGGCGGCGAACCTGACGCGTACCGCGCCGAACTTGACGACGAGCGTCCCGTCGAACGAGCCGTCGTCGTGGGCCGCCCCGAGTTCGGCGCCGTTGATGCAGGACACGACGTCCGCGGGGTTCGAGATGACCTCCCAGACGCGGGCCCGCGGACTCGGAACGGCGATCTCTTCCGTGATCGATATCAAGGTGTCGTCCCTCGTCTACGCCGTGGCGTCCGTGGTGTGCGGCTCGGACCTGAACAGGCTCCACAGGTCGTTGTAGAGCTCGGAGAACTCGCGCGACTCGACGAGGGAGCTGATCTGGCGCGGGCGCGCGAAGGGGACGGGCAGGATGCGGCGGATCGTGCCCGGCCCGTCGGACATCACGATGACCTCGTCGGCCAGGTAGATCGCCTCGTTGAGGTCGTGCGTGACGAAGACGAGCGTGCCGTTCTGCTCCTCCCACAGGTTGAGCAGGTCCTGCTGGAGCTTGAGCCGGGTGATGGCGTCAAGCGGGCCGAAGGGCTCGTCCATCAGCACGATGGAGGGGTCGTAGATCAGCGCTCGCGCGATCGCGCAACGTTTCTGCATGCCGCCGGACAGCTCCCGGGGGAAGTGGTCCTCGAACCCCGTGAGCCCGACGACCTTGACCCAGTGGTCGATCCTGGCGTTCCGCTCCTCCTTCGGGACCTTGCGGAACTTCAGCGCCAGCCCGATGTTGGCCCTGACACTGAGCCAGGGCAGCAGGTGGGCCTGCTGCGTCACGTACGCGGCCTGGGAGTTGACCGTGGTGACCGGCTCGCCGTTGAAGTGGACCTCGCCCTCCGTCGGCGAGAGCAGCCCGGCGGCCAGGTTGAGAATCGTGCTCTTGCCGCAGCCGCTGGGGCCGATCACGGCGATGAACTTGCCGCGCCCGACCTGGAAGGACACGTCCTCGATGGCCGGCCGGCGAGCACCGGGGAACTCCAGGGTGACGTGCTCGAAGCGGAGTGCGTCCGGATGGTCGTTCGACAATGTGCCTCCTTGACCGCCCAGGAGTGGCGGGAGGGAAGTTCTGCGCGTGTGCCCGGGTGGCGTCACCCGCTCCGCACAGTCGCTGGTGCGCTGGCTCGTGGTTGGTGCGTCTGGCGTTCGCACGCCGGTCTGGCCGCCTGTCACTCAACTCAAGGATTGTCCGACAAGCAGTTGATCGAAACGTAACAGCGCCGACTCATTCCTGCAAGAGTCCGCCTTGAACGGGCTCTAATGTCCGACAATCATCGGGCTGCGGAGCCGTACAGACCGGCGGCCGTAGACAATCCGTCCTCGGCCGGTCCAGACTGTGGCACTACGTGGTTCAGCGTTTGGCGTTCACATGGCGGTCCTCGACTGGTGTTCTTCGCGAACAGAGAGGTCATCGCAACGATGTGGGACTCCGAACACGCCTGGCGGCCATCCCGTAGAAGGGTGCTGGGCGCCCTGGCGGCCTCCGCCGCCGCCGCGCCGCTGCTCACCGGCGAGGCCGCGGCCGGCACGAAGCAGGAACTTCTCTACCTCGGCACCTGGCGGGGCGCCCAGGTGACCGGCGCCCGGTTCGACCCCGAGGCCGGGACCATGACCCCGTTCGGCACCGTGGCGCAGGTGAATTCGAGCTGGCAGGCCAAGCACCCGTCGAAACCGGTTCTCTACGTCGGCAGCGGGGACGCCGGCGGCACCGTCTCCGCGTTCCTGATCGACCGGGGGAGCGGCGCTCTCGACCTGATCGGCCAGGTGACGACGGACAGCGCGGGCACGCCGGGCGGCCTGTCCTACATCGGCACCGACCAGCCCTCCGGCACCGTTCTGGCGGCGAACTTCGCGGCGGGCCTGGTCGCGGCGCTGCCGATCCGGAGGGACGGCGGGCTCGGCTCTCCGGCGTCCGTCGTGGTGGACACCGGCTCCGGCCCGAACCCACGTCAGGCGGGCCCGCACCCGCACCACGTGGTCGTGGACCCGAGCGGCAGATACGCGTTGGTCGCGGACTTCGGCGCGGACCGCGTGTTCGTCTACCGCTTCAACCGCGCGACCCGCGAGTTGTCCGCCGGCGAGGCGAGCGGCCCTCCCTCGTACGCGGGCGAGGCGAGCGGCCCGCCCTCCTACGCGACGAACCCGGGCTCGGGTCCGCGGCGCCTGGCGTTCCATCCCAACGGCCGCAACCTCTACCTGCTGAACGAGCTGACGGCGGACCTCCACGCCCTCGACTGGGACCCCGGGAAAGGACGGATCACGCCCGGCCAGAGCCTGCCCATCGACGCACCCGGGCACACCGGCGTCAAGAGCGGGGGCGAGCTGGGCATGAGCCGCGACGGCCGCTTCGTCTACGCCTCGAACCGAGGCGACAACACCATCGTCGTCTTCGCCACCGACCGGCGGACCGGCCGGCTCACGCTCGTCCAGCGCGTTCCCTGCGGCGGCCTGTCGCCCTGGAGCTTCACGATCCACCGCGGCGGCAGGTGGATGCTCGTGGCGAACCAGGTGAGCAGCACGGTCAACCTGTTCGGCGTCGATCCCCGGTCCGGGAGGCTGACGGACACCGGGACGTCCATGCCCGTGCCGAATCCGGACTGCATCACGTTCGGGTAGCCCCGTAGGAGCTCGGCACGACCTGAAGGCCCCGCTTCGGGACCAGAGCGGGGCCTTCGGATCGTGGGAGGCTACAGCCCCGTCATCTCCAGCCTGATGAAGTACGAGTAGAAGGTGTCGTCGGTTCCGGTGATGGTCTTCGTGATGCCGGCCACCTGTCCCACGGAGAGCCCCGCGCACACGGCGCCCTGCGCCCTGATCGTGCCGAGAGTGGTGCCGCCGGCGACCCACGGCGGGGTGACCTCGCTCAGGGTGTAGAGCGCCGACCCGGTGGAGCTGATCACGGCGCTGGGGCTGCCGAAGGCCCCCGAAGTGGCACTGGCGCCGGCCCACATGTTGACCCAGGTGTTGCCGGCGGGATACATGATCCCGCCCAGATTGACACGGATCTCGTCAACGCCGTCGGACTCGTCCACGTTGTTCGCGTCGACGTGGTCCAGTTCCACCCGGCACGTAGGGGTCCTGGCCGTCGCACCGGCGGATGGGGCCGCGACCACCGCCGCCGGCACGGCCAGGCCCGCCGCCAGGGCGAGTGTGGGGATCAGCTTATGAGAGCGCATGCTGTTTCTCCTCGGTGTGACGTGCGTTCCGCGTTCCTCGCGAAGCACGGCATCAGAGTGCGGCCGGCAGCGTGAGCGCATCGTGAGAGCCCAGGTCAGTGGCGGACAGCACGCTCCATCCGCGCCCTTTTGCGCAGCCACGCGGCCGGGACGCGCCTACTGTGCTGCGTCTATGGGAGACTCGCTGACTCTGCTGCTGCTCGGACCGCCGGAACTGGCCCTCCAAGGGCGGCCGGTGGGCATCCGCGCCGCCAAGACGCGCGCCCTGCTCTGCTATCTCGCCGCCACGCCGGGCCCGCGCCCGCGCTCCGAGCTGGCCGCGCTGTTGTGGGGCGAGCGGCCCGACGCCAACGCCCGGGGCAGCCTGCGCCTGGCGCTGTCGGAGCTGCGCAAGGAGGTGGGCGGGTGGCTGGACATCACCCGCGACCACGTACGCTTCCTCGCCGGCGACGGCTGCTTCGTCGACCACGGGCACCTGGCCAGGACGCCCACCGTGGCCGAGGCGCTGCGGTTGTGGCGCGGCGACTTCATGGACGGCGTGGAGTTCTGCGACGCCCCGGCGTTCGGCGGCTGGCTGGAGTCGGAGCGCGGGCGGGCCCGGCTGCTGCTGCGCGAGCTGCTGCTGCGGGCCGGCTCCGCGCCGCCCGAGCAGTTCGTCCGGCTGGCGCGGCTGGTGGCGGAGCTGAACCCGTACGACGAGGAGGCGCACCGGCTGCTGATCACGGCGCTGGCCGGAGCCGGCAACCGGGGCGCGGCGCTGGCCTGCTACGACGACCTGCGGCGGCGCCTGGCCGACGACCTGGGAGTGGAGCCCGCGCCGGAGACGGCCGCCGTCCGCCGGCTGCTCGTGACTCCGGTACGCCGCGCCGCCCCGCCCGTACCCCGCACCGACCTCTTCGGCCGGGACACGGAGATCAGGGAACTGCGCGCGCTGCTGGCCCGCGAACGCCTCGTGACCCTGCGCGGCCCCGGCGGCGTCGGCAAGACCCGCCTGGCCATCGCCGCCGCCGCGTCGTCGTGCGCGTTCGTGTCCTTCGCCGGGGTACGCCCTGAGGCGGCCGTCACGACGCTCGCCCAACGCCTCGGCGTGGACCTCTCCCCGCAGCGCCCCGCCCTTGACCTGCTGCTGGCCGCCCTGTCCTGCCGCGAGCAGCTCCTGGTGCTGGACAACCTCGAACACCTGCCGGCCTTCGACCCGGTCATCGGCCGGATCATGCGCACCGCTCCCGGGGTACGGATCCTCGCGACCAGCAGACGCCGCCTGGACGTGCCAGGGCAGGTGACGTTCGAGGTGGCGGGCCTGCCGGGCCCGGCGGCCGAGGCGTTGTTCGTCTGCAGGGCCTTACGGGCGCAACCGGCGTTCGACCCGGACCGGCACGCCGCCCCCGTCGCCGCGATCTGCGCTGCCACCGGCGGCCTGCCCCTGGCCATCGAGCTGGCGGCCGGCCTGCTGCGCGCGGTGCCGCTCGCCGAGCTGGCCCAGCGCCTCGGCGCGAACGCCGGCCTGCTGTCCGCCGACGGGCCGGCCGCCCGGTCGCGGCACGCCTGCATGCGCACGGTCTTCGAGACCTCCTGGCGGCTGCTCGACCCGGCCGGGCAGGCGGCGCTGGCGGCGTTGTCGGTGTTCGGCGGCGGTTGCACGCTGCGTGCCGCGCTGGAGGTGGCCAGGACCACGCCGCGCGTGCTGATCCGCCTGGTGGATCACAGCATGATCCAGCTCACCCCGTCCGGCCGGTACGTCCTGCACCCCCTCATCCAGCAGTTCGCCGCCGGTCACCTGCACCCCCGGGAACGCCGCGCGGTGCGGGAACGGCACGCCGCCTGCTTCAGCCGCCTGCTCGACCGGCACGCCGCCGCCCTCCAGGACGCCTCCGACACCGAGGTCACCCGCCTGCTGGGCGCGGAGATGGACAACATCCGGCCGGCCTGGGCGGTGTCCGGCCGGCCCGGCTTCCTCGACCGCTACTGGGTGTTGTGCCTGCGCCTGCGCCTGTACGAGGAGTCCGGCGCCATCGTCCTGCGGCACCTCGCCCGTACGTCCGAGGCCCCGTACCTGCGGGCGCGGTGGTTGCGGATGGCGGGGGTGAGCGAGCACCAGCTCGCCAGGGAGTGCGAGTCCACCCGCCTGGCCAGGGCGGCGCTCGACGCGGTGGGGGAGCGGCTCCCGACGTCCCGTCCCGGACTCGCCGCCGCCGCCCTCACGGCCGCCGCCCGCCAGTTCCTCCACCGCGCGCTGCCGATCCGCCGCTCAGGCAGCGCCACGCAGGCCGAGGTGGCGCAGGCGCTGACGTTCCTGGCGCGGCTGGCCTACCACCAGCAGGACCTGCTCACCATGGTGGCCGCCTCGTTACGCCAGCTCAACGCCGCCGACCGGACGCCGGACCCGGCCCTGCGCGCGGAGGCGTACGCGAACTTCGCCACCATCGCCCGCGTCGCGGGACAGCACCGCCTGGCCGCCCGTTACGGCGCCCTCGCCGATCGGTCGCTGAGCGACATCGACCACCCGACGGAGCCCGCCGGCCGCGCCCGCCTGGCCAGGGGCCTGGACCTGCTCGCGGCAGGGGACTTCGAGGGGGCGCGCGGCTCGTTCGCCGAGTGCCGGGCCAGGACACTCGATCCCCGGGTGGCGGAGAACTGCGCGGGGATGCTCGCCGAGACGGCCCTGTGGCGCGGCGACTTCGAGCAGGCGGCGGAGCTGTTCGCCGACACGGCCGAGCAGGCGGCCAGGCGGGTGGGCGGCGACGACATCGGCCGCCACTGGTGCCTGATCGGCCAGGCCGAGGCGCTGCTGCGGATCGACGGGACGAGCGCGGAACGGATCGGCCAGGTGCTGACGGCGGCCCGCGCCTCGACCGACCGCCGCCGCGCCCACGAGCAGCGACTCGGCCTGCGTGACGGCCCGGTCATGCCGGTGATCCAGGAGATGCGCCTGCTCACGGCCGCGGCCCGCCTCGGGCGGAGCGACCCGGGGCAGGCGTTGACCGCGGTGCTGGACCTGGCCGGCCGCCTGCCGTCGGCCCAGCGCGGCATGCTGGAGTGCTGGTCCGGGCTGGCCGAACTGCTCGTGTCCCTGCCTCCGGACGCCGCCACGGCGCGCCGGCTCGACCGGCACCTGGCCGCGTACCAGTCCCGCCACCCGGGCGCCGCGGCCCGCATCGGCTGGGCCCGCGCCCTCGTCCTGGCTCACGGGGGGCGGCGCAAGGCCGCGGGGAAGGCGGCGGAGCAGGCCATGAGGACGGCCGAGCGGCTCGGCGCACCGTACGACCACCACAGGGCGAAGGATCTCGTGGCCGGCCAGGGCTTTGTGCGAGAGAAGCCGAAGGACCTTCAGGTCGGCTAGGGCTTTCGTGCGGGGGAGGCCGAAGGCTTCCGGGTCGGCTAGGGCTTTCGTGTGGGGAAGCCGAAGGACCTTCGGGTCGGTCAGGGTTTTCGTGCGGGGGAGGCCGGTGATGCGCGGCCGACCAGTTGCCGCAGGGCCTCGACGTGGCCGTCGAACGCCGTCCGGCCCTGCGGGGTGAGCATGACCAGGGTGCGGCGCCGGCGGCCGGCGCCTTCCTTGCGGACCTCGGCGTACCCGGCCTCGGCGAGGGTGGAGATCTGTTTGGAGAGCGCGGAGTCGGTGAGTTCGAGGCTCTCCTTGAGGAAGCTGAACTCGGCCCACTCGGTCGCCGCGAGCAGCGCCATCAACCCCAGCCGGGTCGGGGGATGGATCAGCTCGTCGAAACCGGCCGGGGTGGTCATGCCGTCGCCCGGCGCATCAACGCCCGGTACAGCGGTTCGGCGGCCGCGACGATGACGGCGATGACGACGCCGATGAGGGTGTGACGCAGCGGGAAGTCGATCCGGTCGACCAGCCACATCCCGGCGAAGGCGAGGACGGCGCCGGCGAGCGCCATACCGCCGAGTACGGCCCAGAACCGGCCGGTCAGCTGGGACTGGTGCATGACCGCCCTGCTGCGCCGGCCGGCGATGGTGAAGCAGGTCAGACCGGCGACCAGGGCGACGCCGAGGATGCTCAATTGCAGGGCCGAGGGCACGGGAAGATCCAGTGCCGCGAATCCGGCGATCATCGCGACCATGCCGGTGGCGTCCCAGCCGCGGTGCCGGCCGCGGGACGCGCCGTCGATGACCTGATTGCGGCGCTTGGCGATCTCCGCGAGGCCGGCCTGAGCGTCATCGGTGTGGTTCATGCTGAACTCCTCCACGGTTTGACTTGCCTAGCAGGAAAGTTAACACGCTACTTTCCCGTCAGGCAAGTCAAAACCGAACGAGCCCTCACCGACGAGCTCACCGCGAGCGAACCCGGCTGGCACACCGCGCCGTCCTGGTTCGTCTACGGCGAGCACGACCTCAACATCCCCGCCCAGACAGTGCGCTTCATGGCCGAACGCGCCTCCGCACGGGCAACCCGCGAGATCCCCGGCGCCTCCCACGCGCTGGCGCTCTCCCAACCCGGCGCCGTCACCGCCGTCATCCTCGACGCCGTCGACCACATCAAGGAGTGACGCTCCCGTGCCTGCCATCCTCGTTCACGGGGTTCCCGACCGGGGAGATGGTGCGGCACGTGGACGCGCTGATGAAGGAGAGCATCCTCAGGCTCCACCGCTCCGCTCCGCTCCGCGCCGCGGCCCGCCCAGGTGGCCGCCGCACTCGAGGAGCACTGGCGGCGCCACGAAGACGGCTGACCCGGCGGGTGCCGTTCGCGGCACCCGCCATCGCCGGAACCTGATCCCCTGCCCTGTCCTCGATCCCACCGAAACCGAGCGCGGGCAGGTGGGGCTGCGCGGCATTCTGACCGCGATCACGGAGCTGGAGAACGGCTCCGCCGGTGACGAGCACGGCGTGACCATGGTCCTTCCTTCTCCGCTCCGGCGATGATCAGGGGTGAACGAGCCGGCCGTCCGTGGGCGCCTGCGTTCAACCTTGAGCGCGGGCACGCGGAGGCCGGGGCCCCGGACGGGACCCCGGCCGATCACCGATGAGGACTTACTTGTCGGGACGCTCGGTGACCCTGATCGCGTTGACCAGCGGCTTGCCCGCGCTGGCGACGAAACGCACGTTGAGCTGACCGTCGGTCACCTCGGTGGTGAAGGTCCGCGCGTGCGCGGCGTAGGTGCCCACCTTCAGCGCGACGTCGAGGTTGGGCAGCACCTCGGTGTCCTCGACCAGGACGTCGAAGACGCGCTTGTTCGCCTTGATCGACTCGACCTCGGCGAAGCCCAGCTCGACGGTGTAGGTGCCGTTCGGCACGTTGTCGAAACGGTACTCGTACATGCCCTGGAGGTTGCCGCGGTAGACCGTCTGGTTGTCGGTGCCCGTGATGGTGCGGCTGGTGGACTTGGTGGTGGTGCTGCCGAGGTAGCCCACGCCGGAGCTGGTGGTGTAGGCCCGATCCTGGTACCAGGTGTCACCGGCCGCGTCCACGCTGGAGGTGCGCGAGGCCGAGTCGAGCGCGGCCTGGTAGGCCGGGACGATGACCTTGACCGGGATGCTGATCGCCGGGGTCCTGCCGCTCTCCGACGTGACCACCAGGGTGGTCTCCAGGACCGTGCCCCGCGCGGCGGCGGAGGTGTCGATCCCGAAGGTCAGCGTGCTCTTGCCACCGGTGGCCAGGTTCCCGGTGGCCGGGGTGACGGTCAGCCACGGGGTGGCGCCGGCGACCGTGTAGGCGGTGCCCAGTCCGGGGTTGCTGAGCTCCAGTGTCCTGGTCCTGGTCTGCGCGACCGGGACCACGACGTCGAGGCTGTCGATCGAGGAGGCCACCGCGCCGGTGCGCAGCGCGGCCGAGCCCTCGCTGACCCCGGCGCCCTCCAGGGTCACCGTCCTGGTCGCGCTCTCGTAGTGCGGCGCGGCCAGCTCGACCTGGTAGGCCCCGGCCGGGTACTGGACGGAGTAGGTGCCGTCGGCGATGGTCGTCGTGGTGCCGACGACCGTCTCACCCGACTTCACCGTCACCGCGGCGCCCGCGACGGGCTGGCCGTCGTTGGCGTCGGTGACCGCGCCGTACAGGATGCCGGTCTTGGTGGGCTTGAAGTCGATGCTCAGCCCGTCGGACAGGGCGGGCTGGTTCACCGAGTACGGGAAGGCGACGGTGCCGGTGTGGTTCTCGATGCCGATGGTGGCCTCGGCCCCGGTCTCCTTGCTGACCGCCGGGTCGATGTCCTTGTAGCGGTAGCCGACCGAGCCGTCCTCGCCCAGCAGGATCTCGAAGGAGAGCCGGGCCGTACGGGGGGTGTAGAACGCGATGTCGCGGTACTCCACCACGAACGTCCTGTGCGGGCTGGTGCCGGTGACCGCGGTGTAGACCGCCGAGTCCTCGTCCAGGTAGAGGTCGTCCCACAGGGCGTAGAGGGCGGCGTTCGGCGTGGCGGTGGAGGGGATGGCGACGTTGCTGTTGGTCAGCGAGGTGCCGTTGAACACGACGCCGCCGTTGACGCCGATCCGCCCGGCGGTGTACGGCGTGCCGTACAGGTTGAAGGTGAAGGGCAGGGTGAAGGGGGCGACGGTGCTGTCACCGACCGCCAGGGTGAGCTTGTCGGTGCCCTCGACCCAGGGCTGCTTGCCCGTCGTACAGGTGTAGCCGTAGGAGTCGAGCCGGTCGGGCAGGTCGACGTCGGCGGTGAGGTCACCGGTGACCGAGATCGCCTTGGTCGCGTTCGAGGCGCAGTTGTCGGGCGAGGTGGCCAGCAGGCTGTAGTCGCCCAGCGGCAGCGTCAGGCTGTACTTGCCCTGGGCGTCGGTGGTCGCGGTGACCGGGGTTCCCGTCACCGTGATGGCGGAGCCGGCGGCGGCCCCGATCCGGCTCTTGACCGTGCCGCTCACCTTGGCGCTGGGGGCGGCGGTCAGCGCGGCGTCCTTGGTGACCGTCTGGTTCTCGAGGACGGTCGCGGTCGCCGTCGCCTTCTCGTAACCGAACTTGCCGATCGTGATCGTGTAGTCGCCCACGGACAGGTTCTTGGCCTCGTAGGTGCCGTCGGCGCCGGTGGTCACCGTGCGCTTGATCGGGCCCGCGATGTCCAGCGTCGCGCCGGAGAGGGGCTCGCCGCCCGAGGTGACCTTGCCGGCCAGGATGCCGGTGGCGCCGTGCGGAGCCATGGAGACGGCAGCGTAGGCGTCGAGCTTGCCCTGGCCCCAGACGTTGTTGTCGGCTCCGGTGCCACCGCAGGTGACGTTGTCGACGTCGAGGGCGGTCTGGTCGAGCAGGGCCCGGGTCTCGGCCAGGTTGCCGCGCAACGCGGGGGAGTAGGACCAGATCAGCGCGACCGTGGCGGAGGTGTGCGGCGCCGCCATGGAGGTGCCGGTCTTGGTCCCGTAGCCGCCGCCGGGGAGGCTGGAGCGCACGTTCACGGCCGGAGCGGAGATGTCCGGCTTGATGTCGCCGTCGACACCGGGGCCGCGCGAGCCGTTGTTGTAGACATTGCCAGCGCTGTCAAAACCGCCGCTGGCGTAACTCTGCTGGTAGACGCCGGGGCTGCCCGCGGTGCCGCAGGAAGGGCCGGCGTTGCCGATGGAGAAGGACGGGAAGATCCCGCCGGCGATCCACGAGTCGACGATCTGCGAGTACCACAGGTCGATCGCGTTGGCGCCCCACGAGTTGTTCACCACGTCGGGGGCGAGGTCGGGGCGGGGGTTGAGCCCGTCGGCGTCCGTCGGGGCGGCGATCCACTGGCCGGCGGCCAGCAGGTGCTCACGGGCGCAACTGCTGCCCGCGCAGCCCTTGGCCGCGATCCACTTGGCGCCGGGCGCCACGCCGATCTGCTCGGCGCCGTCCTCGCCGACCATGGTGCCCATGGTGTGGGTGCCGTGGCTGTTGTTGTCACACGGGACGCCGCCGGTGCACGTGCCGGTGGGGTCGAAGAAGTTGTACGCGTGGGTGTAGGAGCCGTCCGCGTTCAGGCCCCGGTACCTGGACTTGACCGCCGGGTGGGTGTAGTCGACGCCGGTGTCGAGGTTGGCGACGACGATGCCCTCGCCCTTGACCCCCAGCTCGTTCCAGACCCTGGGCGCGTTGACGGCGCTGACGTTCCACTCGATGGAGTTGACCGAGGGCTCGTCCTTGCCGGGCGCGGGCTTGTCGATCGCGATCGCGTCGTCGGCCTCGATGGCGGCGACCTCGGGCAACTCGGCGATCCGCTCCAGCGTCGCGGTGTCGCCGATGACCTTGACCATGTTGACGATCCAGAACGACTTGTACTCCACCTGCGCCTGGTCGAGCAGTGCGATCAGGTTCTTCTGGGTGAGTTCGGCCGTCTCCGTCTTGGCCGTGTACACCGCTCTGGCCTTGGCGGCCTTTTCCGCGGTCCGCTCGGCGGTGATGAGGTTGGCCTGCTCCTTCAGCCGGACCCAGTAAACGGCCTTGTCGTCCTTGCCGAGCTGCTGAAGGACTTCGGCTTCCGTCTTCTCCTGAACGGCCTCGGGCGGGTCGTCGTTGGCGAGGGCCGGTGCCGCGGCCAGGGGTAAGGCCACGGCCGCGAGGATGCCGGCGATGGCCATACGCCAGCGCCTGGTGCTTCGATCCACAATGCTCCTTCGAGGGGACTGCGCGGACTTCGATGACCATTTGGGTACAAGGTCATCTGACAGTGATAGTCAGGCAGGTTGGTTTGTGGATCAACGGCATTCAGGTGACGTATCAGCGACACGGCGGAAATACGTCAGGAATCTGGATCAGAAAGAATCCAGTCGAAGGGAGGTTCGTTTGTTAGGCACTTTTGGCCTTGACGACCTGGAGCAAACCACCTATTTAGCCTTGCTCCGGCTGCCCGCGAGCGACGAGAACGAGCTCGCCGAGCGCCTGGCGCGCCCCGCCGAAGAGATTACTATGGCACTCGACCGCCTGGTCAAGGAGGGTTTCATCCGGCGGGCCGGTGACCGGCTGGTCGCCGTGCAGCCGGACGTCGCCTTCGGGCCCGATCTGCTGCGCCGCCACGGAGAGATACAGCGGGTGCAGACGTTCGTCGCCACCCTCATGGAGGAGTACCGCGAGCGTTCCTCCCTGCGCGACGCCCGTGAGGTCGTGGAGGTCGTCGTCGGCGCCGCCGAGGTCATGGCGCGCTGGCAGTACCTGCAGAACACGGCGCAGAAGGAGGTCAAGGGCCTGATCAAGGAGCCGATCGTGTTCTCGACCGAGAACCAGGCCCAGCAGATGGCCATGGCCGCCGGTGTCGTCTACCGGACCGTGTACGAGCGCACGATCATCGACGTGGCCGGCGATCCGTACCGTCTGGCCTGGTGGGCGGCCAACGGCGAGTCGATCAGGATCGCGACCGACGTGCCCACCAAGCTGATGATCCTCGACGGGCGCACGGCGTTCCTGCCGTCGATGTCGGCCAGCGCGGAACCGGCCGCGCTGGTGATCACCTCGGGCGCTCTGCTGGATGTGCTCAACTGGGTGTTCGAGACCGTGTGGGAGGCCGCGGTGCCCTTCCCCGCCAGCGAGGACACGCTCAGCCCTGAGGATCGGCGGCTGCTGTCCCTGATCATCGCCGGGTACACCGATCTCGCGATCGGCAAACAGTTCGGCCTCAGCCACAGGACCGTGCAGCGGCGGGTCAGCCAGCTCGTCCGTCTGGCCGGCGTGGAGACCAGGCTCCAGCTCATCTGGCACGCGGCCAAACATGATTGGCTGTGACGCCGTCGAAGGCCGCCTCACGCCTCACCGGTTCGCGCCGCGATCAGGGCCTCGATGCCGTCCAGGATCCGGTTGAGCCCGAATTCGACGTCGCCCTGGGGAAGCTGCTTCGCCCACGACGGCGACCCCCAACGACGGCGACCCCAACGGCGGCGACCCCAACGGCGGCGAAGCGGCCGAGTGGCCGCCCTACCGCGCCTCCAGCGGCCGGGTGTTGTCGCTGGCACCCGGCCAGGACGGGATCGCCGAGGTGGACCTCGCACGGGAGCACCGCTGCGACTTCTGGAAGTCCCTCAGCTGATCGCCGGCGGCCGCTAGCGTTTGGCGTACATCGGCTTGAGGTAGTCGGCCCCGGGCTTCCAGTTGGGGAAGGCGTAGTCGTCCAGGCTGACCTGCGCGCCCTTGCTCTTGGCCGCCGCGATCGCCAGGTCCCGCTGCTTGGCGTTGTCGCTGGACAGCTTGGTCAAGGCCGCGCGGACGTTGGTGATGTCGCCGGTGAGCGCACCCTGCACGATGTCCCCGAGGCCGGGAACGACCGGCTTGGTCGCGATCTGCACCTGCTGGAGGTCCTTGTTGCCGGCGATCGGTTCGGGGGCGAGGAAGACGCTCTCCTGGAACCAGGAGACCAGTTTCTTGTAGGCGGGGTGCGCCTGGGATTGTTCGACGACGGCGATGTCGCGCGGGGGCTGCGACATGGTCGCGGCGATCTGACGCGAGTAGTCCTCGGTGGTGAAGTAGTCGCTCAGCAGGGTGTTCGCCGCCGCGGCCTTCTTGCTCGACGGCGACAACCAGTAGTCTCCCGCCGGCGGCAGATGGTAGGTGGTCACGGTGGTGCCCGCCTCGGGCACCAGGATCGGCCCCACGCCGAGCTTCTTGCCGAACTCCGGCGTGTTCTTCAGGGCCACGCCGGGACACCACGGGCCGTCGAAGTAATAGGCCGCCACCCCGGCCATCCACCGGGCCCGCGCCACGTCGTCGGCCCAGGAGTTCGCCCCAGGCACCAGCAGCTTGTCCACGCGCAGCGAGACCAGGAACTCGATCACGTCGAGATACTCGTCGGCGTGGAAGGCGAACTCGCCGGTGTCGAACCGCACTCCGAGACTGCCGGCGAACCCGGCCGCCTGCGCCATGTCGTGGACCTGCGCGCCCATCCGCTCCGGCATGCCGATGTTCCACACCCAGCCGTACGTGGCGCCGCCGGAGGAGCTCTGCACCGCGCGGGCAGCCGCCCTGAACTCGTCGTAGGTCTTCGGCGGCGCCTGCGGGTCCAGGCCGGCGCGCCCGACCAGCTCGGTGTTGAACCAGGTCACCGTGGAGTAGCTCTGATGGCTGAAGACGGGAAAGGCGTAGATCTTGCCGTCGAAGATGTGCAGGCCCTCGATGAGCGAGTCCTGGACCCGGGCCTTGGCCGCGTCGCTGAGATCCAGCGGCTGCGCCCACCCGGCGGCGACGAGCGCGGGGGCGGGCAGGAGGAGCCCGGCGTTGGAGTGGATGTCCGGCAACTGGTCGCTCTGCTTGGCCAGTTGCAGCGCCTGGCCCATCTTCGCCGGGTTGTAGTACGTGTACTGCACGGGGACGCCGCCGGGGCTCTTGGCGAACTTGCCGAAGATGTCCGTCTTCGCCTTTTCCAGCTGGTTCTGGTGGTCCCACCAGGTCAGCGAGTTCGCGCCGGCACCGCCGCCGCCTCCGCCGCACGCACTGGTCGCCGCCGCGGCGGCCAGGGTGCCCGCCGCGGCGAGGAATCCTCGCCGGGTCATCGCGCTCATCGGTCCTGCCTCCTACCCCACGGCTGTGAACGTCTTGTAAATGAATGTTGCCGCGTGGCAAAGTCATTCTTGCCACGTGGCAAGCCGCGCGGCAAGACTCGTCATCAACTCGATGCCATCGACTCCCGACTGGAGGGTGAACGACTGGTGGTGACACAACGTGACGTGGCGCGGCGAGCGGGAGTCTCCGTGAGGACCGTCTCCAACGTCGTCAACAACTTCGCCTACGTGGCGGAGGAGACCCGCGCCCAGGTGCAGAAGGCCCTGGACGAACTCGACTACCGGCCCAACATCGCGGCGCGCAGCCTGAACAGGGGCCGGTCGAACCTGCTGGCCCTCGTGCTGCCGCTGGACGTGCCGTACTTCACGGAGCTGGCCGCCCACGTGGTGAACAGGGCGGAGGAACGCGGCTACACCGTGCTCCTCGACCGCACCGAGGGGGTGGCGGAACGGGAGCGGCAGATCCTCATGCGGCGCGACCGGGCGGCCGTCTTCGACGGGTTCATCTTCAGCCCGCTCGGTCTGTCCGAGGACGAGCTGCGCCGCTGGGCGGGCAACTGCCCGGTGGTGACGCTGGGTGAGCTGCGCGTGGACGGCGTGGACCACGTCGCCATCGACGACACCGCCGCGGCCCAGTGCGCCACCGCGCACCTGGCCTCGCTGGGCCGGACCAGGATCGCCGCCATCGGGCTGGTGGACCGGCCGGCGGGCAACACCGCGGCACATCGGTCGGCCGGATACCGGCAGGCGCTGGCCGAAGCGGGGCTGCCCATCCTGCCCGAGCTCGCCGTGCCGGTGCGGCGCTACCAGCGCCAGGACGGCCGGGACGCGATGGAGCGCCTGCTCGATCTGGCCGAGCCGCCGGACGCGGTGTTCTGCTACAACGACCTGCTGGCCATCGGGGCGATGCGGGCGGCGTTGTCCAGAGGGCTACGCGTTCCGCAGGACATCGCCGTCGTCGGGTTCGACGACATCACCGAGGGCCGGTTCACCACCCCGGCGCTGACCAGCATCGCGCCCGACAAGGAGCGCATCGCCGAGCTCGCCGTGACCCGCCTGCTGGAGCGCGTCGAGGGTGACAAGAGCCCGCCTGCCCAGCTGGAGGCGCCGTGGCGCCTGATGATCGACGAGAGCACCACGGGCGTTCCCGGGCGGACCTCTTCCGAGGCGCGCGGATGACGGTCGCCCTTCCCCCCGCCCGCCGCTCGCGCACCACCCTGTTCGTCTGGTTGTTCCTGACCCCGACGGTGCTGCTGTACGGCGCGTTCACCCTCTATCCGATCATCGGCAGCTACCTCTACTCGCTCACCGACTGGAACGGGTTCGACACGGGCCGGTCGTTCATCGGCGTGGAGAACTACCGCGAGGTCCTCGCCGACCCGATGTTCTGGAGTTCGTTCCGGCTGACGCTGACGTTCATGGTCGTCGCGGTGCCGCTCCAGGTGCTGGTCACGCTGTTGATCGCGATCGTGCTGAACTCGCCCCGCATGCCGCTGCGCAGGTTGTTCCGTACCGCCCTGTTCCTGCCGGTGGTCACCACCACGGCGATCATCGGCGTGGTCATGCAGTTCATCTTCGACCCGGCGAGCGGCCCGGTGAACCTCGCGCTGCGCGACCTCGGCCTGGTGACGGACGGCGTCGACTTCCTCGGGCAGTCCTCGACGGCCCTGGGCACGACGATCGCCGTGTACGTGTGGAAGTGGTTCGGGATCACCCTGGTCTACTGGCTGGCCGCGTTGCAGACCGTGCCGAACGAGGTGTACGAGGCGGCCCGACTCGACGGCGCCGGCGCGCCGGCCCTTCTGCGGCACATCACCGTGCCCCTGCTCAAACCCTTCCTGGTCATCATCACCCTGTTGTCGATCGAGGCGTCGTTGCAGGTCTTCGACCTCGTCCTGACCATGACCGGTGGCGGCCCCTTCTACTCGACCGAGGTGATCGAGGTCTACATCTACCGATGGGCCTTCGGCTCGACGATCCCCCGGCTCGGGTACGCCTCCGCGGCCGCCGTCCTGTTCGGTCTGTTCGTCTGCCTGGTCGGGATGGTGCAGCTGCTCGCGGTCCGCGCCACCCGACGGACCAGGAGGGCGGCATGAGCGCCCAGCCCAGGACCTGGCGCGGGACGTTGCGCCGGTTGCCCTGGTGGCTCGCCGCCGCCGTGCTCGCCATCGGCTGCCTGATCTGGATCTACCCGTTCCTGTGGATGGTCTCCGCGTCGCTGAAGACCTCGGCCGATGTCTTCACCAAGGGGCTCGACCTGCTGCCGGGCAACCCGATATGGGAGAACTACGAGCGCGCGTGGGCCGAAGCGGATTTCGGGAAATATCTGCTCAACACCGTGATTGTCACGGTTTGCACGGTGGTGGTGGTCGTCGTCCGGTGCGCCATGGCCGGTTACGTCCTGGCCCGCCACGACTTCCGCGGGCGCAAGATCATCATGGGCGTCCTGGTCGCCACGCTGTTCGTCCCGGCCGGATACACCATCATCCCGCTGGTCGACATCTCCCAGCGGCTCGGCATGCTGAACTCGCTGACCGGCATGATCCTGGCGCTGTCGGGCGGCGCGAACGTGGCGGCGATCCTGCTCTACGTCGGATATTTCCGCGGCATCCCCAAGGAGCTGACCGAGAGCGCGCTCATCGACGGCGCCGGGTTCGGGACCGTCTTCTTCCGCGTCATGCTCCCCCTGGCCAAGCCGGTGACGGCCACGGTCACCGTGCTCACGTTCCTGTCCACCTGGAACGCGTTCTTCCTGCCGCTGGTCTTCACCTTCTCCCGGCCCGACCTGCGCACCGTCAGCGTCGGCATGCTCGCCTTCGTCGGCGAGAACGGCACCGACTGGTCGGGCATGGCCGCCGCGGCGACGATCTCGCTGCTGCCGGTCGTCGCGCTGTTCATCGCCCTGCAGCGGTACTTCGTCGAAGGCATCGCCGGCGCCGTCAAAGCTTGATCATCCCTACCGAGAAAGTGAGTATCTTGTCTGAGATTCCCCGCCCGGAGTACCCCCGCCCGCAGTTCGTCCGCACCGCATGGCAGTGCCTGAACGGAACCTGGCAGTTCGAGAGGGACCCCGGCGACTCCGGGCTGGAGCGAGACCTGCTGGAGCGGGACCTGACCGGCGAGATCACCGTGCCGTTCTGCCCGGAGTCCGAGCTGTCCGGTATCGGCGACCCGGACTTCCATCCGGCCGTCTGGTACCGCCGTACCGTCCGGGTGCCGGAAGGCTGGGCGGGGCAGCGGGTGCTGCTGCACTTCCAGGCGGTCGACCACGACGCCACGGTGTGGGTGGACGGCGTCGAAGCCGGCCGGCACCGGGGCGGGTTCACCTCGTTCAGCTGCGACCTGGCCGCCGCGGCCGACCCGGCGCACACCTACACCGTGGTCGTGCGCGCGCGGGACGCCGGCAGCGGTCCCCAGGCGCGGGGCAAGCAGGCGACCACCTTCCAGGGCCGCGGCGCGCGCTACGGACGCACCACCGGCATCTGGCAGACGGTGTGGTGCGAGCCCGTGCCCGACGCGCACCTCGGCCGGCCGCGGATCACGCCGAACGTCGCCGCGTCCGCGTTGCGGGTCACCGTGCCGGTCTCGGCCAACCGCCCAGGGCACCACGTCGAGGTGACGGTGTCGGACCGGAGCGGTGTCGTCGCACAGGCGCGGGCACGCGCCGACCTCGACCTCGCCCCCGAGCTGTGGCTGCCGCTGCCGGAGGACCGGGTACGGCTGTGGAGCCCCGAGGACCCCCACCTGTACGACCTGCGCATCGACCTGCTCGACGCCGGCGGCGCCGTGGCCGACACCGCCGAGAGCTACGCGGGGCTGCGTTCGGTCGCCATCGACGGGCACGCCGTCCTGCTCAACGGGAAGGCGCGCTTCCAGCGGCTCGTACTCGACCAGGGCTACTACCCCGACGGCCTGATGACCGCGCCCACGGACGAGGCCCTGGTCCACGACATCGAGCTGGCGGTGGCGGCGGGGTTCAACGGCGCCCGGCTGCACCAGAAGGTGTTCGAGGAGCGGTATCTCTACCACGCCGACCGGGCGGGCTTCCTGGTCTGGGGCGAGTTCGGCGACTGGGGAGCCAATGTCGGCGGGCCGCCCGGCGACAACCAGCAGCCGACCGCCTCGTTCGTGACCCAGTGGCTGGAGGCGGTCGATCGCGACTACTCCCACCCGAGCATCGTCGGCTGGTGCCCGCTCAACGAGACCTGGCAGCGGCTGCACGATCACATCACCGTGCTCGACGACGTCACCCACGGCATGTACCTGGCCACGAAGGCGGCCGACCCCACCCGCCCGGTGGTCGACGCCTCCGGCTACGCGCACCGGGTCCTCGGCGCCGACGTCTACGACTCACACTGCTACGAGCAGGATCCCGAGGCGTTCGGCAAGCTGATGGCGGGCCTGGCCGACGGGGCGCCCTACGTCAACGCCGATCCCGACGGCGCGGCGTGGTCGGTGCCGTACGTCGGGCAGCCGTACTTCTGCAGTGAGTTCGGCGGCATCTGGTGGAACCCGGACGCGCGGCCCGGGGAGAGCTCCTGGGGATACGGCGAACGCCCCGAGAGCGAGGAGGAGCTCCAGGAGCGCTTCGCCGGGCTGGTCGCGGTCCTGCTGGACGACCCCCGGATGTTCGGCTACTGCTACACGCAGCTCACCGACGTCTTCCAGGAGCAGAACGGCGTCTATCGCTTCGACCGTACGAACAAGCTGGATGTCTCGCGGATCCGCTCGGCCCAGCAACGCCCGGCCGCCATCGAACAGGACCGGTCGAAGGCCTAGGGATGTCAACCGTCGCGAAGAGGCGGCGGAGGTTCGCCATCGGGCCGGTCACCGTCCTGACGGACGCGCCCCTGGGTGTCGCGGACTAGGGTGCTCAGGGTGGACATCACGATCGCAGAGGAACTGCTCCTGCTCGCCCACGACGAGGAGACCGGCAGGCCGCACATCCGTGAGGTAGCGGTGGACGTGTCCGTGACCGGCGCGGTCCTCGCCGAGCTGACCCTCGCCGGCCGCCTCCACATCGTCGAGGACCGGTTCGAGGCCCTCGACCCGACGCCCACCGGCGACGAGGAGCTCGACGGGGTGCTCGCCGCCATCGCCGAGTCCCAGCCGCGCGAGGCCACGTGGTGGCTCGACCGGCTGACCTACCCGAAGCGACGCTGGAGCCTGCTGAAACGGCTGGCCGAGCGCGGCGTGCTCAGCGAGGAGCACGGCAGGGTCCTCGGCCTGTTCCGCACCACGCAATACCCGGAACGCGACCCGAGCGTGGAGCGGGAGGTCCGCCGCCGGGTGGGCGACGTCCTCGACGGAGCCGCGCCCGACGAGCGGGTGAGCGTGTTGGTCGCGTTGCTGCGCGCCTGCGATCTCGACCGGATGTTGTTCCCCGGCGCGCGACGCGACAGGGTCAAGGAGGTCGCGGAAGGGCAGTGGAGCGGCACGGCCGTCGCCGAGTCCATCGCCGCGATCAACACCGCGGTGCGGATCAACACCAGCCTCGCCATGCACAACATCATCCCCGCCGGCGACTAGGTCAGGACGTCCGCGTACATCGCGAGCTGGTGCCGCATGATCCTGCGGTTCAGCGTGCCGATGCGGTCGGCGTGCTCCTGCGTGACGCAGGAGATCAGGTGGACCAGCGCGACGTGGCCGTCGCGGGGGACGATCGCCAGGTCGGGCCAGAGCTCCTGGCCGCCGATCGGCGCGGCGGCCACCGCTTCGCGCAGCGCCCGGTCCAGCTCCCGCGCGTCCGCCCGCCAGCCGTGGGGGATGACCAGTTGCCCGCTCGCCGCCAGCGCGGCGTACCAGGCCCGCAGGTCACTCTCCAGAGCCGACCGCGCGGCCTCGACCCGCCGGGTGTCCTTGAGCGCACGGTACGCGGCCCGCGCCGCCCGCCCGTCGGGGAACCTGGCCACCTCCCACCCGTGCGCGGCGCTCACCCGGGACTGCCGGGTGGACGGGTCGACCAGCTCGATCACCGTGGGCGCGGCCGCGGTGCGGCAGCGTACGCCCGCGTCGGCCAGGCGCAGCCACAGGTCCCAGTCCTCCAGCCCGGTCTCGGACGTGCGCCAGCCGCCCACCGACTCGGCCAGGCCGGCGACGTGCGCCACCTGCGAGGGCTGGAAGATCGCGTTCATGGTCTGGAGCTCTGGGTGCCAGCAGAGCGTCAGCGGGGGAGTCACGTGCAGCACGTCGCCCGCGGCGTTCACCCGCGTCGCCCCGGTGGCCGCGAACCGCTCGCCCTCCAGCGCCCGCGCCAGGGTCGCCAGATGCCCGGGGGCCCACCGGTCGTCGTGGTCGAGGTAGGCGACGAATTCCCCGCGGGCCTCGGCGAGCCCGATGTTCCTCGGCCCGGAGGGGTGCCCGTGGCGGTGGGTCCGGATGAGCCGGACGCGGCCGTCCGCGCGGGCGCATTCGGCGACCACGCGGTCGGTGTCGTCGTCGCTCGCGTCGGAGACGACGAGCAGCTCCCAGTCGCGCACCGACTGCGCCACGACCGACTCGACGGTGGCCGCGATCGCCGCTCCGCGGTTGTAGGTGGGGCAGATGACCGAGAACCTCACGACTCCGCCCGCTGCGGCTCCGGCTGTGGCATCAGCACGAGCGACCTGATGTCCACCAGGATGTGCACCACGATGGGCGCGATGAGACTTCCGGTACGCAGGTAGAGCCCGGTGAACGCGATCCCGGCCACCAGCGACAGCAACAGCCCCGACCGTCCCTGGTAGGCGTGCCCGAGCATGAACACCGCCACCGCCAGGGCCGCCGCGGCCAGCGGGCTGAGCCCGAGGGCCAGCCCCAGGGCGATGAACAGCCCCCGGTAGACCAGCTCCTCGCAGATGCCCGCCGACACCGCGAGCCCGCCGGCCAGCCACCGCTGCCCCGGCGTGCGCGGCAGCATGGCGGAGAACGCGTCGGATCCGGGGATCTTCCCGCCGTTCCTGACCAGCCAGCGCATGAACAACACGAGCGGCACCATCGCGACGGGCAGCGCGACGGCCAGGCCGTAGGTCAGGGTGGGGTCGTCGGGAGGTTTGACGCCCGCGCTCGCCAGGTCCAGGGACGGCGACAGCGCCACCACCAGGAGAGCCACGGCGGCCAGCGCCCACAACTCGGCGATGCCCAGGGCGTAACTGCGCGAGAGCGGGGTGAGGCCGCTCTTCAGCCGCTCGTACGAACGGCGGCCGAGTAACGGTGCGACGACCGCGAGATATCCGGCCAGGCCGCCCGCGAGCACCCATGACCAGAATGTGGCTGACATCGGCGTCCTGACCTCCTTCAGGGCCACCGGCCCCCGGGAGTACGGCTGGCGCCGGACGATGCAGGAGCCGGGCACCAGCCGTACATCGAACAATGGTAGACGTCTGCTGCATCCAGCCTGATCCACACGATGGCCAGGCCATAGTCGCCGTCGTCACCGGTCCCGTATGACATCTGTCATGTTCCCGGGTCATATCCGGCTTCAACTGGGGAAAGCGCTCGCCCGTGGCGGCCGGGGAAGCCTCGGGGAAGAGGCCGCGGAGTAAGACAGAGACCGGTCACGAAATGACACGACGGGGAGCGATAAGTGGCCAAATACTCTGTAATGATCCCATTTGTTCCGCGACGACCGGAGCAGATCCTTCCTTACGCGGCTCTTGTGGAGTGGACCTCAGCGCACGCTCTGTGGCAGGGGCAGGCCACGCTCATCGAGCCGCACCAGGGGTTCGTGTACGCGGCGGGAGCCGGTTTCCGGGTGCCGACCGGGCTCGGGGTGACGCTCATGCCGATGCGCCATCCGTACGAGGCGGCACTCCAGGTGCGCTCGCTCGCGATGACCACAGGAGAGCCCGTGGTCGCCGGCTTCGGCCCGGGACCCGTCGTCTTCCAGGAGAGCCTGCTCGGCGAGCGCTACCCGAGCCAGCTCGGAGCCATCCGCGAGTACGTCACCGCCGTCCGCGGCCTGCTGGACGGCGGGGTGGTGGACATACGGGGCGAGTACGTCCAGTGCAAGGGCATGCTGCCCCCGGCCGTGGCGCCCAAGATCGAGATCGGGCTCGGCGTGCTCAGGAAGGGCATGGCCAGGCTCGCAGGCGAGATCGCCGACGTCGCCATCACGTGGCTCACCCCGGTCGACTACCTCGCCGGGACCGTCGTGCCGGGCCTGCGCGAAGGCGCGGAGAAGGCCGGTCGGCCGGCTCCGCGGCTGGCGGCCATGGTGCCCATCGCCCTGGCCAGGCCCGACCGCACGCCGGTCGAGCAGGCCATGGCCAGCAACGCGCTGCACCTGCAGGCGCCCCACTACATCGACATGCTCCAGAAGGCCGGGCTGGACGTCACGGGGAAGGACCCGGCCGCCGACGCCAAGGCGGTCGTGGCCGGGGGCGCGTTCCTCAGCGGCGACCTCGACCAGCTCGTCGCCGCGCTGAAGGAGTACGAGCAGGCCGGGGCCGACGAGATCATCCTCAACCTGACGGGGGTGTTCAACCTCCAAGGTCAGAAGGAGACCATGAACGAGTTGAAATCCCTGCTCGGGGCCCTGGTCGGCGGCACGTTCAACTGAAGGAACGGGGGAAGACGTTGGCCGGGACGAAGCGCCAGCTGATGCGGTGGGCGACGGGGCAGGCGGGCGGAGCCGCGCTGCCGGACGAGGTCTCCGTGATCGTGCTCGAGAACTCCGACCACCTGACGACGGTCATCGAGTCCGGCCTGGCCGGGCAGGACACCGTGATCTTCGTTCCCGACGGACCCGGGGACGCCGCCGGGCCGGTCGTCGTGCCGTACGAGGGCTCGGCCAGCGAGCCGGGCGCGGAGATGTCGCTCTCCGAGACGTTCTTCCTGCAGATGCAGGACTACGCCACCAGCGAGTACATGTCGGTGATCGGCCCCACCGCGATCCGGATCTTCGGCGAGGAGGACTTCGAGCTCTACCTGTCCGACGCCGACCGGGCCGCCGCCGAGGGCCACTTCGCCGAATTCCTCACCCACCCGACGGTGCGCCTCGCCGACGTGCCCGCCCTCGGCGCGGCCCCCGAGCCCGCCGGCCGCCACCCCGGGCCGAACGCAGGCTCTGGACCGGGTGCCGGCCTCGGGTCGGGCGCAGGCTCTGGATCGGTTGCGGGCCTCGGGTCGGGCGCAGGCTCTGGATCGGGCGCCGACCTAGGGTCCGACGGCCCGCGGTTGCGCCTTCACGCCGGCCCGGACGGCGAGTTGTCCACCTCCCCGACCGGCCTTCCCCTGGGCAAGGTCGGCGACGACCTGACGGTCCTGACCGCCGCGTGGACCAGGATCAACGCCGGGAGCTCGCACCCCTGCGCCGTCTGCCTCGGCGCGGCCGTCCCCGAGGAGACGCGCACCGCGGAGCTGGCCGCCCGGCCGTGGCTGGGACGTTACCTGGCGGCCCTCACCGGCATCCGGGACCTGCGCCTGCGGGGCGCCTCCGACGTGCGGGTCTCCGGCTTCGGCGGCCGGCTCTCCACCGCCCTGGAGTCCGTCGCCGCCCCGGCGGACCTCGCGCGACCTGAACTGCCGCTGCTCCTGTGGACCGACGACGCCGCCTACGTGCACCAGCAGTGGCCCGCCCGCACGTTCGAGGTGGAGCGCCGCGCGGGCGAGCTGGCCGAGACGCTGCTGGTGTGCGGCTCCATCGAGGCCGCCGCCGAGCACGACGGCCAGGCCGGGCTGGACACCGTGGCCGCCTACTTCTCCAAGGCGGGGGTGCGGCTGACATGACGCTCCAGACCGACCTGCCACACCAGGCCCGTGAGCTGGTGACCAAGCTGGGCGACCGCGCCGTCGTGTGCGACCTGTACGACAGGACGGGCTCGGCCGTCTACCACGACGTCGCCGGCACGGACACCCAGGAGGTGCGCGAGCTCATCGCCCTCGTCCGCCGCGTGCCCGGCCCGGTGCTCGACCTCGCGGCCGGCTCAGGCCGGCTGACGCTGCCGCTGCTCGCGCTGGGCCGGGAGGTGACCGCGGTCGACCTGTCGGAAGGCATGCTGGGCCTGCTGGCCGCCCGTCTGGAGGAGGCGCCGGCCCGCCTGCGCGAGCGGTGCACGCTGGTCCGGGCCGACATGAGGACCTTCTCCTCGCCGTCCCGGTTCGCCGTGATCGTGCTCGGCACCTCGTCGATCTCCCTGCTCGACGCCGAGGGCCGCGCCGCGCTGTACGGCACGGTCCGCGCGCACCTGGCGCCCGGCGGCCGGTTCGTCCTGTCGACCGTCGAGCTCGACGCCATGGACGGCCACGAGGTCGAGGTCGGCTTCGTCGGTGTCAGCGGCAGGTCGTACCGCTTCTTCGAACGCTGGAACCCCGACGCGGGACACCGTGTGGTGGCCATCTTCCCTGAAGAGCCACCGGACGGGCCATCGGATGGGCCCGTCACCGTGTGCACGAGCACCATCGCCGTGGTCCCCGCCGACCGGCTGGAGGCCGAGCTGACGCGGGCGGGTCTGGCCGTACGCTCCCGCCACGCCCTGACCGGCCCCGGCGCCAGGCACCGCGACATCCTGCTGGAAGCCGAGGTGACCGAGTGACCGCGCCCCCGTGGCCCGCGCTGTGGCCCGCGCTGATGCCGGCGGACGAGCAAGGGTGGGACGAGCTCTGCACCGTCTCCGCCGAAGGCGTACGGATCCGCTTCGCCGACGGCCGCGAGCTGCTCTGCGGCACCAGCGGGCTGTGGAACACCAACCTCGGCTACGGCAACCGCGCCATCGCCGACGCCGTCGCCAAGGCCCTCGTCGAGGCGTCCTACCTCAACGTCTTCCGCTACGAGAACGACTACGCCCGCCGGGCCGCCGCCGCCCTGGTCGAGTTGTGCGGCGCCGACCATTACGGCCGCGTCGTGTTCTCGACCTCCGGCGGCGCCGCCAACGACCTGGTGATGAAGCTCGCCCGGCAGTACCACGCGCTGGAGGGCGCCGATCGGCGCAAGCTCGTCGTCGGGCTCAAGGGCGGCTACCACGGCATGACCTTCGGCAGCTTCGCCCTGACCGGCGACGACTTCGGCCAGCGGCTCTACGGTGTGGACCAGCGGCTGATCCGGCACGTCACGCCGAACGCCGCCGACGAGCTGGCCCGGCTGCTGGAGCGCCAGGGCGGGCAGGTGGCGGCGGTCGTCGTCGAGCCGGTCCTGGGCAGCGGAGCCATCCCGCTGACCGGCGCGTACGTGGCCGAGCTGCTGCGCCTGCGCCGCGAGTACGGGTTCCTGCTGGTGGCCGACGAGGTCGCCACGGGATTCGGCCGCACCGGCAGCTTCTTCGCCTCCCAGAGCTGGCCGGAGCCGCCGGACGTGCTGATCGCCTCCAAGGGGCTCACCAACGGTGTCGCCGCCGCCGCCGTGGTGGTGGCCTCCCGGCGGGTGGCCTCCGCGTTCACCGCCGCCGGAGCGGTGCTCGCCCACGCCGAGACCCAGGCGGGGACGCCGGCCACCTGCGCCGCGATCCTGGCCACCATCGCCGAGATGCGCCGCCTGGACGCGGTGGCGCTGGGCAGGCGGGTGTCCGACCGGCTGGAGGAGGAACTGGCCGCCCTGCGCCACCCGATGGTCGCCGGGACCTCGGGGCTGGGCTGCTTCCGCGCGATCAGGCTGCGTACGCCGGACGGCGCCGAACTGCCGCAGGCCGAGGTGCCCGCCGTGGTCGCGGCGGTCCGCCGGGCCGGGGCCGTCGTGCACCCGGGCGTCAACGGCATCCAGCTCGTGCCCGCGCTCACCTACTCGGAGGCCGACCTGAGCGAGTTGTTCGGCTGTCTGCGCGCCGGCCTGTCGGCCTACAGCGGCAGGGAGGTCCCGGCATGACGCAGAGCACCCAGTGCCTGACCCGGACCATCTTCGGGTGCGACGGCCTGGCCCCGTGGCTGGCCAGAGGCTCCCGGCGGCGGGTGACCCTCCTCGCCGACCCCGGCGTGCTGGACTCCGAGATCCTCGCCCGCGTACGCCGCCAGGTGGCCAAGGCAGGACGCGAGGAGGACCTGCTCGTCCTGCCCGGCCCCGGCGACCTCGCCGGAGTCGTGGACCAGGCCGGGCGCATGGCGGGGACCGAGCTGATCGTCGGCGTCGGCGGCGGCTCCCTGCTCGACCAGGCCAAACTGCTGGCCCTGCTGCACGAGAGCCCCTCCGCGCGGGCCCGCCTGTCGGTCCCGCAGCGCAGCGGCATGATGGTGCTCCCGCAGGACACCGAGCGGGCCGTGCGGCTCGTCGCGGTCCCCACCACGCTGGGCACCGGCGCCGAGCTCAGCACGGTCGCCTGCCTGGAATATCCCCAGGGCAAACGGCTGATCTCCGGCGAGTGCCTGCGGCCCGACATCGCGGTGCTCGACCCGGTGGCCACCGACACGCTGCCGGCCGAGCTGATCTCGGAAGGCGTGCTGGAGGCGCTCTTCCGCCTGGTGAGCATGTACGCAGGCGACCACGCGGACCTGCCCACCGAGGACGCCCTGGCCGAGGCGCTGGCCGTACGGCTGGTCACGGCCGGGCACGAGGTGCGGCGGGCGCGGGGGAGCGGGCGGCCGGTGGAGCGCCCGCTGCGGCTGGAGATCGCCAAGCTGAGCGGGCTCACCCATCAGGAGTGGATCCACCTGGGCCGGGCCGCGTTCGCCAACAAGGGCTGGCTGATCGCCAACGAGGTCTCGGTCGCGCTCGGCGTACGCAAGATGCGCGCCGTCGCCGCGCTGCTGCCGCCGCTGTGGGAGGCCATCGCCGGCGGGGAGGAGCGGCTCGGGTCCGCCAGGAAGCTGGCCAGGCTCTGGTCGGTGCTGCGGGCCGTCGATCCCGACGGCCTGCCCGGCGACCCGGCCGGCGGGATGGCCGCGCTCATCGACTCGTGGCTGGTGGAGCGGCGGCTGAGCGCGGGCGAGGACACGCTCGACGCCATCGCCTCGCGCATCGTGCGCGCGTGGGGCGCCGGGCTGCCCATGCTCGGCGGCCTGACCAAGGACGAGGTACGGCGGCTGCTGGCCCAGGTGGTTCGCACACCGGAGGCCGCGACCGCCGTGAGCACCCAGGATTCCCGCGGATGACGGACCGCGGGCGAGCAGAGAGGAGAGGAGGTGTGGCGTTGGACATGACGGCGACCTCGGGCCTGACTCCCGCATTGGAGCTTGGCATGCAGGAACTCGAGTCCATGGACGCTCCCGGATTCTGGTCCGGCTTCAAGCGGGGCATCGTCGTCACGGTCGGGACGCTTGTCTTCGCCAGCGCGATCGCGAGCGCGGCGACCTGACATCAAGAGGAGACAAACATGATCGGTCTGGCGGACGCCCCGCTGGAGCTGGGAATGCAGGAACTCGAGGCCATGGACGCCCCCGGATTCTGGTCCGGTTTCAAACAGGGCATCGTCATCACCCTCGGAACGCTGGCCTTCGCCAGCGCGGTCGCCAGCGCGGCGACCTGACCTCACTTTTCCGGAGAGGAGAACAAGCACATGAACGAACTGGCCAACGCTCCGCTGGAGCTCGGTATGCAGGAGCTCGAGGCCATGGAGGCCCCCGGCTGGGGGACCTTCTGGGGAGTCGTCACCGGCGTCACCGTGGTGAGCGCCGTCGGCACTGCGGTCTCGTACGGCGTCACCGCCATCATGAGCAGCATCAGCGTGATCACCTGATCCCCCTGATGCGGCCCTCGGTCTCGAGCTTGAGATGCAGGAGCCCGAGGCGGAGGTAGCGGCATCACACCGTGCGGTGGCGGCGGCCTTCCGCCGCCACCGCCCGTCATCGACCCCCGCTCGGAAGGTGAAGAAGTGAGCAACGTGTCCACGGTGTGGTTGATCATCGCGGCCGGGATCTTCGTCGTCGCGTTCGCCCTGGTCGCGAACAGCAGCCTGGCGGGGATCACGCAGATCGTGGTGCTGGTCGTGCTCGGCATCGCCGCGCTGGCCTGCTTCGCCCTCATGGTCATGAACGCGATCGGACGGTGAGCGTGAAACTCGGCAGGAAGGAACGGGAGGTACTCGACCCGTCCATTCCCGCCCGTCCCCGGCTGGCCGACGACGTACAGGTCCACGAGCCCGCCCAGGAGGGCGCGCCGTGGATCATCCAGCGCGGTTCGGGCCGCTACCTCCGGGTGGGCGCGGACATGGCCAGGCTGGGCCGCGCGCTCGACGGAGACCGCGACCACTCCGAGCTGATGTCCGACCTCGGGCCCAAGTGGACCCCGCAGGCGCTCGGCTACGCGCTGGGCGAGTTGCAGCGGATGCACCTGCTGGACGACGGCACGCGCGGCCGGGGCCGCGGCGCACCCTGGGTGAAGTACGTTCCGCCGCTGACGTTGCAGATCACCCTGCTGCGCCCGGCACGCCTGCTGGCCTGGTGCGCGCCGCTGCTGTCCGCGCTGGCCGGCCGCTTCTGGACCATGCTGGCGGTGGTGATCGCCCTGGCCGGGCCGGTGAGCCTGGCACTGAACGGCGGCGCGCTGGCGCTGGCGCTGGGATCGCCGCTGCCGCTGGACGTCTACGCGGGAGTGGCGGCCGGCACGTACCTGGTGATGGTGCTGCACGAGCTCAGCCACGGCGCGGTCCTCAGCCACTACGGCGGGCGGCCCAGCCGGATGGGCGTCATGCTGCTCTACCTGCTGCCCGCGTTCTTCTGCGACGTCTCCGACGGCTGGCGGCTGGGGCACAAGGAGCAGCGCGTGCGGGTGGCGCTGGCGGGGATCGCGACCCAGATCGTGGTCGCGGGCGCGGCGGCTCTCGCGGCGCTGCCGACGGGCTCGGAGGCGCTGCTGGTCTTCTCCGTCGTCACGTACGCGAGCGGGCTGCTCAACCTGCTGCCCTTCGTCAAGCTCGACGGCTACCTGGCGCTGATGAGCCACCTCGACATCTCGGACCTGCGCAAGCGGGCGATGATCGACGCCCGCCGGTTCGTCACGAAGCTGCTGTTCGGCGGCTCCTACCAGGCCGAGCTACCCGGGCTGCGGTGGGCGGTGCCGTACGGGCTGGCCTGCCTGGTCTTTCCCGTCTACCTGGTCGGGGTGCTGGCGCTGTCCCTCTGGGGCGAGCTGCTGCGGGGCCTCGGCGTGGCGGGCACGCTGGCCATGCTGGTCGTCGTCCTGCTGCTGCTCGGCCGCCTGGCCTTCGGGTTCCTGCTGCGCGTGCACGAGGCGCGGACGTCGGGCGCCTCCCCATGGCGGATCGGGGCCGTGATCGCGGCGCTGGCCGCCGGGCTGACGGCCCTGCTGACGACGGTGCAGGTGCCCTACGTGATCTCGGGCGGCTACCACTACCAGCAGGGACGGCTCGAACTGGTGGTGCCGGGCGGGAACGGCGCGATCGCGCCGGGGACGGAGGTCCGGCTGCTGCGTAACGGCGTGGTCCTCCGGCCGCGGGTGGGATCGGCCGTGGTCGCCTCAGGAACGGCGTCGAGCACGACCGCCCCGGTCTCGGTGCTCCTTCCGATCCGTACAGAACAGGACCTTCCGATGACCGTGTCCGCCTACCCGCTGACCGTGCGGGAGACACCGGCGGAACGCAGCGGCGCGGCGCGGGTCGATGCCGGCGCCCTGCCACTCGGTGAGTGGCTCGTCGCGACGTACCTGCCCGGCGCCTGGTGACAGGGGGAGAGAAAGAGCGATGGAGTTCATCCAGTATCTGCAGCACTGCCCGCCGGGAGAACCCTTCTACGACATCGTCGAACAGTCCGCGGCAGCCGGGTTCACCCACACGGGGACGCCCGCTCCCGCGGACTGGAAACGCGACGAGAACACCGACTGGATCATCTTCAACGCACCGGTCGACCGGATCCAGCGGCAGGGCTGGAAGGTCCACATCTCGGCGACCCCGGAGAACGCGGAGCGGATCCTCACCGCCGTCTGGGACTACTGCGTCGCCCACCGGGTGAGCTTCAAGTTCCTCCGCTCGGAGGCGGTGCTCAGGCGGCGCAACGGCAAGTACGCCGACCGCGGCGCCGCGGGCAAGTTCGCCACCCTCTACCCGTGCGACGACGAGGAGCTGGAGCGGATACTCCACGAGCTGGGCGACCTGCTGGACGGCGAGCGGGGCCCGCACATCCTCAGCGACCTGCGCTGGCGCTCCGGCCCGCTGTACGTCCGCTACGGCGCCTTCATCGAGCGGACGATCCAGAACGAGTACGGCGAGACCGTCTACTGCCTTGAGGACCCGCAGGGCCGGCTCGTGCCCGACGTCCGCGGCCCGTCCTTCCGCCCGCCCCCGTGGGCCGAGCCCCCCGCCTGTCTGGCCGAGGCGCTGGCGGCACGCAACCGGGGAACGCTCCAGGACTTCCCCTTCCGCGCGACCAAGGCCTTCCACTTCTCCAACGGCGGCGGCGTCTACTACGCCACCGACACCAGGTCGGGCGAGGTGCTGGTGCTGAAGGAGGCCAGGCCGCTGGCCGGGCTCGACCAGGACGGGCACGACGCCGTCGCCCGGCTGGAGCGCGAGCACTGGGCCCTCGAACGGCTCGCCGGCCTGCCCTGGATCCCCCGGCTGATCGACTACCGGATCGGCCACGAGCACTACTTCCTGGCCCGCGAGCACGTCGAGGGCGAGCCGCTGGGCCGGGAGATCGCCCGCCGCAACCCGATCCTGCGGCCCGACCGCTCCGCCGCCGACTTCGCGTCCTACACCACGTGGGCGCTGCACATCCTGCGGCAGGTGGACGAGGCGGTCGCCGCGATGCACGAGCGGGGCGTGGTCTTCGGCGACCTGCACCCGGCCAACATCCTGGTCCGCGCCGACGACACCATCGCCTTCATCGACATGGAGGGCGCCATGGAGGCCGACAAGGACCTGGTCCAGACCATGGCCGCGCCCGGCTTCGTCGCACCGCCCTCCTACACCGGCGTCGCGGTGGACCGCTTCGGGCTGGGCTGCATCCGGCTGGCCGTCTTCTGCCCCATGACGGCCCTGCTGCCCTGGGGCGCCGACAAGGGCGACCAGCTCCTCGACCTGATCACCACCTACTTCCCCGTCCCTCCGGACTTCGCCGAGCAGGTACGCCGTGACCTGGGATCGGCGCCGCACTGGACCGAGCTGGTCGGCCAGCCCGCCGAGCGCCCGCCGCTGACCTGGCCGGAGCCCGGCGCGGCGGCCTGGCCGGGGCTGCGGACCGCGATCGCGGACGGCATCGCCGCCACCGCCACGCCTGAGCGTGCCGACCGGCTCTTCCCCGGAGACATCGCGCAGTTCCTCACCCCGGGCGGCGGGGTCGCCTTCGCCCACGGCGCGGCCGGTGTGCTCTGGGCGCTCGGCGAGGCCGGGGCGGACGTCCCCGCCGAGCAGGTGGACTGGCTGGTGCGCCGCTCGCGCGAGCTGACCGGGGCGCGGCCCGGGTTCTACGACGGGTTGTGCGGCATCGCCTTCGCCCTGGACCGGCTCGGCCGTACCGCCGAGGCGCTGGAGACGCTCGACCGGGCGGCCGCGACGCCGCTGGACCAGGTGCCGGGGATGGGGCTGTACTCCGGGCTGACGGGGGTCGGGCTGACGCTGCACCACTTCGGGCGCGACTGTGGCGCCGTCGCCGAGCGGCTCATCGAGCGCCTGCCGCTCAAGACCGAGGGGCCGCCGCCCGGACTGATGCACGGAGCCAGCGGGGCCGCGCTGTTGCTGCTGCGGCTCTACGCAGACACCAGGGAACCCGCGCTGCTCAGGCACGCCGAGGCCGCGCTCCGCCGCGACCTGGCGGTGATGGGCGTGGGTTCCGGCGCCCCGGCGCCGATCGGCGCGCCCTGGCGGGAGCCGGCCCTGGCGATGGGCGGGGCGGGCGTGGCCATGGTGCTGCGGCTGATGATCGAGCACTACCCCGACCCGGAGCTGCTGGAGGTCCTCGACGACCTCCACCGCGCCGTCGCCGACCACGTCGTCACCGGCGCCGGGCTGTTCACCGGCCGGGCCGGGGCCATGCTGGCGCTGGCCAGGCTGGGCGAGCGGCCGGACTCGCCCCGGCTGGCGCGCCACCTGACGCACCTGGCCTGGCACGGCGTGCCGCACGACGGCCACGTCGCCTTCATCGGGGAGCAGGCGCTGCGTCTGTCGGCCGACCTCGCCACCGGCGCGGCCGGCGTGCTCCTCGCCCTGCACACCGCCCTGGGCGACGGCCCCGGCCTCCCCTTCCTGCAATCCCCACTGACCTGCCACGACACCAGCACTTCGACACAACGGGAGATCAGATGAAACCTATGCTGAGGGCAGAGGGTCTGACGAAACGGTACGGACCCGTGCTCGCGGTCAGCAACGTGAGCTTCGCCGTGCGCTCCGGCGCGATCACCGGGTTCCTGGGGCCCAACGGGGCGGGGAAGTCGACGACGATGCGGCTCTTCCTGGGCCTGGACCGGCCGACCAGCGGCACGGCCCACATCGACGGCAAGCCGATCCACGAGTGGCCGGTGCCCGCCCGCAAGATCGGCGCGGTGCTGGACACGCAGTGCGCCCACCCTGGCCGCCGGGCCATCGACAGCGTGCGCTGGGCGGCCAGGCTCGCCGGGGCGAAGGACAACGAGGCCGAGACACTGCTGGACCGGGTGGGCCTGTCCGCGGTGGCCGGCCAGCGGGCCGGACGGTTCTCGCTGGGCATGCGGCAGCGGCTGGCGCTGGCCATCGCCCTGGTGGGCAACCCCGAGGTGGTCGTGCTTGACGAGCCGATGAACGGCCTCGACCCCGAGGGCATCACCTGGATGAAGGGGCTGCTGCGGCAGTTCAGGGACCAGGGCAGGACGGTCTTCGTCTCCAGCCACCTGCTGGCCGAGATGGAGGACATGGTCGACGACCTGGTGGTCATCGCGCAAAGCAAGATCGTCGGCGCCGGCGCGGCGCAGGCGTTCATCCAGCGCTTCCAGACGCAGACGGTCAGCGTCCAGTGCGACAACCCGCAGGCGCTCGGCGCCGCCATCACCAACGCCGGCGGCCGGCTCATCAGCGTGGCCGACGCGCAGCGCCTCCAGGTCACCGGGCTCGAACCGGACCTGGTGGGACAGCTGGCGAAGAGCACCGGCGTCGCGATCTACGAGCTCCGCGAGGAGCGGAGCCTGCTCAAGGCATTCAACCAGGCGACGGCCGAGAAGGCCGGGATCAAGGGAGAGGTGGGCTGAACCGTGGGTTTCGCCGATCTGTGGTCCGCAGAGATCATCAAGTTCCGTACGCTCCGCAGCTACCTGATCACCGCGGTCGCGGCCATCCTGGTGGCCGGGATCGGGGGCGCCATCGTGGGCGGCGCACTCGACGACCAGGGCAACGTGCCCGGTCTGGGCACCTCGATCCAGGTCATCACACTGCCCATGGAGGTGGTGATCTACGCCATGCTGGTGCTGGGCGTGCTGATGGCCACCGGCGACATGCGCAGCGGCACCTTCCGCATCACCTCGATCATGGCTCCGTGGCGCAACCGCGTCGTGGCCGCGAAGTTCTCGGCGGCGGCGGCCATCGCGCTGGTCATCACGATCGTCGCGCTGGCCGCGGCCTGGGTGGGCGGGCTGATCACCGGAGGCAGCCGGTTCTCGCCCCTGGCCGGCGACGGCACCATGCTCATCATCACGCACCTGGTGGCCGTGCCGCTGGCGACCGTGCTGGGCACGGCCGTCGGCATGCTGCTCAGGAACACGGCGGGCGCCATCTCCGCGCTGCTGATCTGGGCGCTGGCCGTCGAGGCGGTGCTGGTCTACACGATTCCGCCGGAGGTGGTGGCGTTCCTGCCGTTCAAGACGGTCGGCGCCGCCGCGGCCAACCTCAGCCTGGGAGCTCTGCCAGGACTGGGGATGTTCACCTTGTACGTGGCGATCGCGGCGGGCCTGGCGGTGTACGTCCACCAGCGCCGTGACCTCGGCTGACCGTCACCGGGCCGCGGTGCCTCACCCGAGGTCCCGCGGCCCCAGGGCCGCTCCCCAGTGTTGACACCATGTTGACCATGGTGTTTACATGTGCCCAAGCTAACTACTTTTTTGTGTAATTGCACTGACACGGGGAATTACGGCGGGTTTGGTGGGTATTAGCGCTCCAAGCTCCCCGTCTCAGAGGAAGTGGGGTCGCGTCGCGCATGAGACCGATTCTGCAGGCGGAGAACCTCACCAAACGATTCGGCTCACTCGCCGCCCTGAGAAACGTGAGCTTCTCGGTGCGGGCCGGCGCCATCACCGGCTTTCTCGGGCCCAACGGCGCGGGCAAAACAACGACGCTCCGCCTTTTCCTCGAACTCGTCCGTCCCACCTGCGGTGCCGCGCTCATCGACGGCAAACCCCTGCACGAATGGCCGATCCCCGGCCGCAAGGTCGGCGCGGTGCTGGACGGCCATTGCGCGCACCCCGGCCGCCGGGCCGTCGACACCGTACGCCTGGCCGCCCGGCTGGCCGGCGCCGGAGCCGACGCCGAGGAACTCCTGGACCAGGTCGGCCTCGCCGACGTGGCCGGCCAGCGCACCGGCGCCTTCTCCCGCGGCATGCTGCAGCGACTCGCGCTGGCCATCGCGCTGGCCGGCGACCCGGAGATCGTGATCCTGGACGAGCCCATGAACGGCCTCGACCCCGAGGGCATCGCCTGGATCAAGGACGTCCTGCGCGGTCTGCGCGGCCAGGGGCGCACCGTCTTCATCTCCAGCCACCTGCTGGCCGAGCTGGAGGACCTGGTGGACGACCTGGTGGTGATCGCGCAGGGTGAGGTCGTGGGCAGCGGCTCGGCCGCGGCCTTCGTCGACCGGTTCCAGCCGCAGACCGTCAGCGTCCTGTCCGACCAGCCTCAGGCGCTCGCCACCGCGGTGACCGGCGCCGGCGGTCAGGTCCTGGACATCAACGGCCAGCGCGTCCTGATCAGCGGCCTGGCCTCGGCCCAGCTCGGCGAGATCGCCCGTGACGCCGGCATCGCGCTGTTCGCCCTCACCGAGGAACGCGGCCTCCACATGGCCTTCACCATCGCCACCAACCTCGGAACCGAACCGCTCCTCGACACCGAGCAGGAGTGAGCCCGGCGCGACGGGCGCAGGGCTAACTGGCGCGGGTGCCCAGGCCGCTGCCGTTGATGAAGGCGCGGGCCAGTTTCGCGCGGCGTGCCGTGCGTTCCATCCCCGAGACGCGGGCGATCTCCTCGGCGGTCGCCAGGTCGTCGTAGGCGGCCTGGGGGTCGCCCAGGAGGATCCGGGTCGTCCCGAGGTCGAGCAGGATGTCGGACAGCACCACCCGGTCGCCGATGTGGATGGCGATCTCCAGTGCCTCGATCAGCTCAGGGCAGGCCTTCTCCGGTGTGCCCGCCCTGGTCGCGTGCATGGCCACGGCGCGCCGGATGCGGGCCTCGCTGCGCAGGCTCCCCGCCTCCCTGCACAGGCCGAGCGCCCGGTCCAGGCAGCTCTGCGAGCCGGCCTCGTCGCCGGTGCTGTGCAGCACCGTCGCCAGCCCCACCAGGGCCTCGGCCTCGGCGATCACGTCTCCGCTGCCGTGCAGCGCCGCGGCGGCCTCCTCGTAGGTCTCCCGCGCCGTGGCCGCCGTGCGGTACATCCGGTCGAGGTCGCCGATCAGGTTCAGGGTCAGCCCCCGGCCCTGCTCGTCGCCCAGCCGCCGGAAGAGCGTCAGCGCCTCCTGCAGCTGCCTGGCCGCGCCCACGTGGTCGCCCACCAGCAGCGAACGGTAGCCCAGCGAGTACGTCAGCACGGCCTGGCCGCGCTCGTTCCCCGCCCGCAGGACACTGGCCAGGGCGACCTGGTGCGACTCCAGCCACTCGTCGAAGTGGGCGCCGCCCTCGAAGATCGCCAGCGGCGCCACGGCCAGCTCCCAGCAGGTCTCGGGCATGGCCGCGGCCCGTCGCACCAGGGCCAGGTGGGCGCCGATGTTCTCCTCGAACCAGGCGGATCCCTGCCCCATCCAGGCCCGCGCGCCGGCGGGCCGGAAGCGGGGGGCGCCGCCGCGCGGGATGGAGTCGTCCTTGCCGCGCATCGACTCGTGGGCGGCGTCGGTCAGGGCCAGCCAGCTCCCGAAGGCACGCTCAACGGCCGCGGCCAGGTCATGCTCGTCGTCCTCCGCCCGGGCGCGGGCGTCGCCGAAGCCGAGCATCAGCTCGTGACAGCGGTAGCGCTCCCCGCCGGGAAGGGGCGTGACGAAATGGGTTTCAGCCAGCTCCTCCAGCAGGTTCTCCGCCGTGCCCACGGGGACGTCGGCGAGCGCGGCGGCGGTCGTGGGGGTGATCTCCGGGATGCCGTGGAAGCCGATCCTGCGGACGAGCGAGCGCGGCGCCTCGGGCAGCGCGCGGTAGCCGTTCAGCAGGGTGGACATGATGCCCATGCCGCCGTGCCGCAGCTCGCCGATGATCCTCGATGGCTCGGCCAGGCGGTCGGCCAGGCGCCGCAGGCTGAGCTGCGGCCGGGCGGCCAGCTTCGCCGCCACGATGTTCAGGGCCGCGGGCAGGCCCGCGCACAGCTCCACGATCTGGTCGGCCGCCGCGGGCTCGGCCCGCATCCGCCGAAGCCCGGCCCCCGTCGCCAGCAGTGCCCTGGCGGCGACGGCGCCCAGCGCGGAGACGGTCACCGTGGCGGCGTCGCGGGGGAGCGCCAGCGGGGAGCCGCTGGTCACGAGCACGGCCGAGCCGGAGCGCCCGGGCAGGAACGGCAGCACCCGCCCCGCGTCGGTCACGCCGTCGAGCACGATGAGCACCCGGCGCACCGCCAGGACGCTGCGCAGCAGCGCGGCACGCGCCCCCGCGCCCTCCGGGATCTCGCCGGCCGCCACACCGAGCGCGGCCAGGAAACCCGCCAGCACCCCGGCCGGGTCGCGCAGGTCGTCGGCGAATAACTGCCCGTCGGGGAAGCTGTCGGACACCTGGTGCGCGGCCTCCAGCCCCAGAGCGGTCTTGCCGACGCCGGCCGAGCCGGTGACCACCACGAGCGAGGACCTCGCCCGCTCGGTCAGCTCCTCGACGATCTCTCGCAGCTCGGCGTCGCGCCCCGGCAGCACGCCCGGGCGGGCGGGAAGCTGCCGCGGCACGTCCGCGTCCAGGTCCTCCGAGTCCAGCGCCATGTCCTGGCGCAGGATCCGCAGCCGCAGGTCGCGCAGCGCGGGGCTGGGATCGGTGCCCAGCTCGGCGCGCAGCCACTCCTCCAGGTCGGCGAAGACCTGGAGCGCCTCGCTGGCCCGGTGCGAGCGGTAGAGGGCGATCATGAGCTGCGCGTGGAAACGTTCCTTCAGCGGGTGCTGGTCCGTCAGGTGCTGGAGTTCCGCGATCAGCTCGCGGTGCCGCCCGAGCACCAGGCAGGCGTCGATGCGGGCCTCGACGGCGGCCAGCCGCCGCTCGTCCCAGACCGTCGCCTCCGCCAGGAACGCCTCGCTGTCCAGGCCGGACAGCGCCGGGCCCCGCCACAGCTCGAGGGCCGCGCCCAGGGTCTCGGCGGCCTCGGCGTGCTCCCCTTCGCCGGCCTGCCGGACGGCCTGGTCGTACAGGCGCGTGAAGCGGAGGGCGTCGATGTCGTCGTCGGCGGCTTCGAGGCGGTAGACGTTGTCCTGCACGTCGATCGTGACGCCGCTGCGCCGGAGCTCGCCGACCCCGCGATGCACCTGGTTCCTGGCGCTCTTGGCCGGCGTGTCGCCGTAGATCGCGTCGATGAGCTCCTCGACGGACGCCGAGTGTCCCGGGCTCAGCAGCAGGTGGGCCAGCACCGCTCGCGACCTGCGGGTGGCCAGTCTGATTTCGGTTCCTTCTCGCCAGATTGCCGGTTGCCCCAGGATTCCGAAGTGCATCAACCGCACCTGCCCCCTTTGCCGCTCCTCGATCATCTCTCGCACGGACGACTCTGTCATCGTGCGCGGGCGTCTCAACCGTGGCCGTCACAAGTGTGACGACACTGACTTGCAACCCACTTTCGGATTGCCATAAATTTGGAGATCTTGACAAGAGGGCTGGGCTATTTATCCCTCAATATACGAAAAATCCCCTTTTGCCGCATTATCTGCATGATAGATGTCACATCGCTTCGATGACATAGGCTCCTACCGGGGAAAACGCCACGGAGTAAGACTCCTGGTATGTCTACCGCGTCGCCGATCAGCGTTTTACTCGCCGCCGACGAACAGACCCGGCGAGTGCTGGCCGCCCTGCTCGCCATGGAGGAGGGCATCGACGTGGTGGCGGAAGCCGGCCACGGAGACGAGATCGCCGAGGCGGTCGGTCGGCATCGGCCCGACGTGGCCGTGCTCGACGCCGAGCTGACCGGCGTGGACGGCCTGGCCTACGCTCCGCGGATCGGCGACCACTGCGCGATCGTGGTCCTGACCAGCATCGGGCGGCCGGGATACCTGCGCAGGGCGATGGCCGTGGGAGTCAGGGGCTTCCTCGGGAAGGAGGCGCCGGCCGAGGAGCTGGCCGCGGCGATCCGCAAGGTCGCCGCCGGCGGCCGCTACCTCGACACCGAGCTCTCCTCCGCCTCCATGGCCACCGAGGAGGCCGTGCGCACCGCGCGGCAGGGCCGGTTGTGACGCAATCGACGACCGAAACGTACCGATCGCGAACGGGTGGATCATGCACGGCGAGGACGACGAGGTCACGGTGGAAGTGAACGGAGAACAAGTCGGCGTGGATCCGGACGCCACGCGCACCATACGCTTCCCTCCGCCGAAACTGTCCAAGGGGGTGGACCGTCCGCCGCCGGAGCCTCCCCAGTGGTGGGAGCCGGACGCGGACGACGACAGGGGGACCGGGCAGCCCGCCGCGAGCGACCCTCCCGCGCGTCCCGGTGGGAAGGGCCGCCCCACCGTGGGGCCGCCGCCCGGCCCGATCCAGCCACCGGCCGGGCTGAACGCCTTCCAGACACCCCCGAACCTGCTCGGGCGACCGGCTTGGGAGTCCGCCGCGCCCGACGTGCCGGTGTTCCCGCCGCCCCGCAACGGCGCCCTGCCTCCGAGCGGCGGCCCCGGAGCTCCCGCTTTCCCGCGCCCTTCGAGTGGCGGCCCCGGAGCTCCCGTCTTCCCCCCGCCTTCGAGCGGCGGCCCCGAGGCTCCGGTCTTTCCCCCGCCCGGGGCTCCGGTCTTCCCGTTGCCCGCGAGCGCCGGGCCTGAGCCACCGGCCTTCCCGCCGCCCGGCCACACCGGTCACACCGGTCACACCGGGCCGCAGCCGTACGACGCCGCACCCCCGCCCGCCGGGGCCGAGAGCCCGGCGCAGGCGTCCGGGACGACCTCGGACAGCCTGCGCCCCGACCGGCTGCTGCGCACCCGCCGCCGCCCGCCCGCCGGCGGCTGGCGCAGGGCCGTCTTCACGCTGACCGGCGGCCTCATCCGCCCAGGGGACTCCAAGGCGGAACGCCGCCGCCAGGAGCTGATCGAGCGCATCAGGCAGCCGGTCACCCAGGGCCACTTCAGGGTCGCGGTGATGAGCCTCAAAGGCGGCGTCGGCAAGACCACCACCACCATCGGCCTCGGCTCGACCCTCGCCCACCAGCGCGGCGACCGGGTCATCGCCGTCGACGCCAACCCCGACCGCGGCACGCTGTCGGAGAAGCTCAGGATGGAGTCGCCGGCCACCGTGCGGCACCTGCTCAACGACAGGGCCGGCCTCTGGCGCTACGCCGACGTGCGCTCGTACACCTCGCAGGCCCCCTCGCGGCTGGAGGTGCTGGCCTCGGACCGGGACCCGGCCATCTCGGAGGCGTTCAACGCCGACGACTACCGCGCGGTCGCGCAGATCCTTGAGCAGTTCTACTCGATCGCCATCACCGACTGCGGCACCGGCATGTTGCACTCGGCGATGGGCGCGATCCTGGACATGGCCGACCAGATCGTCCTGGTCAGCCCGGTCACCGTGGACGGCGCCAGATCGGCCTCCGCCACCCTCGACTGGCTGCAGGCCCACGGACACCAGGACCTGGCCGTCAGCGCCGTCGTGGTGCTGTCGGCCGTGAAGAACCAGCGCAGGAACGCCGTCAACGTCGCCGAGCTGGAGGAGCACTTCACCAAACGCTGCCGGGCGGTGATCGGCGTGCCGTTCGACCCGCACCTGGAGCAGGGCTCCGAGGTGGACCTCGACCTGATGCGCACCTCCACCAGGGACATGTACCTGGAGGTTGGCGCCACGATCGCGGATCGCTTCAACCCCGGGGCGCTGTCATGACGGCCCTGCTCACCGTCACCGACCTGTCCCTGTCGCCGGTGCTGGAGGAGGTGTCGTTCACCGTCGAGCGCGGCGAGGTCGTCTGCGTGGTCGGCCCGCCGGGCAACGGCGCGACGGCGCTGATCGAGTGCCTGGCCGGCGGGACGGAGCCGGACGCGGGCCACATCGAGATGCTCGGCGCGACGGTCGGGCCGGGCGACCGGCGGCCCGCCGGGATGGCCGCCGCCCTGCGCGGGGAGCGGCTCCCGGACCGGATGAGGATCGGCGACGCCGTACGGCTCTTCTCCCGCCTGTACGGCACGCGCGGCCTGTCCGGCCGCCTGATCGACCTGCTGGACCTGGAGCCGCTGATGCCCAAGCGCTTCGGCGGCCTGACCGACGGCCAGCGCAGGCGGGCCATGATCGGCCTGGCACTCGTGGGAAATCCCGAGCTGACGCTGCTCGACGAGCCCACCGCCGGGCTCAGGGAGGGCAGCAGGAACCGCATCGAGGCGACGATCGACGAGCTGCGCGCCGGCTACGGCGGGGTGTGCGTGCTGCTCGACGACCTCGCCCAGGCCGAGCGGCTGGCCGACCGGGTGGTGCTGCTGCGCGAGGGCCGCATCCTGGCCGAGGGGGCTCCCTCCCGGCTGATCGGGCTGCTCGGCTCCGTCCACGTGCTGAGCGTGCCTCCGCACCTGCGGGTGGACCGGCTCTCCGAAGTGCGCGTGCTGCCCTGCGCCGCCGCGACCTACCTGTACGGCCCGCGCCCGGCGCTGGAGGCGGCCGTCCAGGAGTTGGCGCCGATGAGCGGTGACCGGGTCTGGTCGATCCGCCGGCCCACGCTCAGGGACGCCTACCTGACGCTGTCGGCCGTACCTGATCCTCCTGAGCCTGATCCTTTCGGGTCCGAACCCGCCGCTCTGGAGGCATGAGCATGGCCGCGACAGTCTGGACCCTCGTCCGCGCGCAGCTCGCCCTGCTCGTACGCACTCCGCTCGCGCTGCTGGCCGTGCTCGCCCTGCCGTTCGCGGTGCTGTTCGCGCTGATGTTGTTCATCGGCTTCTCCTTCCCCACGCTGGAGTTCGGCGCCATGCCGGGGGTCAGGGTCATCGACCGGCTGCTGCCCGAGATGGCCGGCACGGTCGCCGCCGCGGCCGGGATCCTCGTGCTGACCCTGCACCTGTCCGAGATGCGGGACACCAGGCTGCTCGGGCGGCTGCGGCGCAGCCCCATGCGCGACGGGGCGTACATGACGGCGCAGGCGATCGTGGCCGTCGTGCTGGTCGCGGCGTCCACCGCGGTCTTCATGGCCGTCACCTTCATCGTCTACGGCCCGCCCCGCACCTGGCATCCGCTGAGCCTGGCGGCGGCGCTGCTGGCGGTGACGTACTGCTCGGTCAGCGCCGGCCTGCTGCTGGGCGGCATGCGGATGCCCCGCGCCGGCGCCAAGATCGCCGCGCCGCTCTGCTTCGGGCTGCTGTTCCTCTGCAGCGGAGTGGGCGTGCCCCGCGAGGGCTGGGAGGGTGTGGCGCCCTGGTTCTACCAGGTCACCACGGTCAACCCGCTGGCCCAGCTCAACGACTTCGTCTTCGGCGCCTACATCGGACGGCTGTCGGAAACCTGGCCGGCCGTGGCCGGGCTGGTCGCGGCCGCCGTCGTGGTCAACCTCGTGACCAGGCGCGTCTTCGACTGGGAAGGTACGAGATGAGAGCGGTCATCCTGGCCGTGGTCGCGCTCGCCCTGCTGACCGGCGGCTGCGCCCAGCGGGACGAGCGGCATCCTCTAGCGATCGCCATCGCCGGCACCCCCCACCAGCAGGCGGCGAACAAGCAGGCGGCGGCCAAGCCGTCGCAGGCCGCCACGGTCGACCCCGACGACGCGCTGCTGAAGGTCGCCCAGTGCCTGCGCGAGAACGGCATCGACGTGCCCGACCCCGGCTCGCCGGAGGACAAGACGTGGAAGTACACCGGGGACCAGGCGACGCTGCAGAAGGCGGTGAAGGCGTGCGAGGAGTTCACCTCGCAGATCCCCAACCCCTTCAACGACCCCAAGGCCAGGGACCAGGTCATCCAGTACGCCCGCTGCATGCGCGAGCACGGCATCGACATGCCCGACCCGCCGCAGGTCAACAACAAGCTCGACCCTAACGACCCCAAGCTGCAGAAGGCCGCGGAGACCTGCGCCAAGCTGCTGCCCGGCCAGGGGGGCACCCAGTGAACGGCCGTCTCAAAGGCGTCGTCGCCGCGCTGGGCACCGCGGTCGTCGGCAGCGCGGTCACCGCGGGCGGCGTGTTCGCCTCGGCGGCGCTGTTCGACACGGGCCCGCACGCGAAGGCGGAGCCCACGCCGACCGCGCGGCCGGTCTCCGCCGCCACCAAGGAGATCACCCGCGGTGACCTGGTGGACAAGGAGAGCGTGGACGGCAAGCTCACCTACGCCGACAGCCGCACGATCAAGTCCGCCGGGGCGGGGACGATCACCAGCCTCCCCGCCGAGGGCAAGGTCATCAAGCGCGGCAAGAGCCTCTACAGCGTGGACCGCCGCCCCCGTGTCCTCATGTACGGCAAGCTGCCCGCGTACCGGACGCTCGAAGACGGCGTGAAGCGCGGGCCGGACGTCAAGCAGCTCGAACAGAACCTGCGGACCCTCGGCTTCGCCCGCGGCGTGACCGTGGACACCCGCTTCACCGACGCGACAGAACGCGCCGTCCGGCGGTGGCAGAAGAAGAACGGGATGGAGCGGGACGGCGAGGTGACCCCGGCGGACGTCGTCTTCCTGCCCGAGTCGGTCCGCGTCGGCAGGACCAGCGTGGAAGTGGGTGACCAGGTCGGCTCCGTGCGGCCCATCCTGGATGTCACCTCCACCGACCGGCTCGTCCGCATCAACCTGGACGCCGACAAGCAGGACATCGCCAAGAAGGGCAGGAAGGTCACCGTCAAGATGGCCGACGGCAAGAGCGTCAAGGGCAAGATCACCCGCGTGGCGAAGGTGGCCAAGGTGGCCGACCGCTCCGGCAACCAGGAGAAGGGCGCCACCGTCGAGGTGGAGATCACGGTCTCCGCGAAGGCGGCGGGCTCGCTCGACGAGGCGCCGGTGACCGTGGAGCTCAACAGGCAGCGGGCCGAGAACGTGCTCACCGTGCCGGTCGAGGCCCTGCTGGCGCTGCCCGAGGGCGGCTACGGCATCGAGGTCGTCGAGCCGGCCGGGGCAAGGCGGGTGCAGGTGAAGACGGGGGCGTTCGGCAACGGCCGGGTCGAGGTGAGCGGTCCCGGGCTGACCGAGGGCATGAAGATCACGGTGTCCGGCCGATGAACATCCTGGAGATCCGCGGGGTCAGCAAGAGCTACGGCCGGGTGCACGCCCTGCGCGAGGTGAACCTGACCATCCGCGCGGGGGAGATGTTGTCCATCGTCGGCCCGTCCGGCTCGGGCAAGTCCACGCTCCTGCAGATCGCCGGCACCCTCGACCGCCCGACCTCCGGCTCCGTCCGCGTGGCCGGCCACGACATCAGCAGGTTGTCCGACAGCCAGCTCTCGGCGCTGCGCGCCCGCTACATCGGCTTCGTCTTCCAGCAGTTCCACCTGTCACCCGGCCTGACCGCGCTCGACAACGTCGCCGACGGCCTGCTCTACACCGGCCTGTCCAGGCGGCAGCGGAAGGAGCGCGCGGCGGCGGCGCTCGACCTGGTCGGACTGTCCCACCGCCTGGGGCACCGGCCGCACCAGCTGTCCGGCGGCCAGATGCAGCGCGTGGCGGTCGCCCGCGCGGTGGCCGGCCGGCCACCGCTGCTGCTCGCCGACGAGCCGACAGGCAACCTCGACTCCGAGGCGGGGGCCGAGGTGCTGTCGCTGTTCAGGACGCTGAACGCGCGGGGGATCAGCGTCGCGATCATCACGCACGACTCCGAAGTGGCCATGGCCTGCCCACGTCGCGTGCGCGTACGCGACGGGCGGGTCAGATCAGAGGTCTCATGACGGCGCTGCGCCCGGCCCGGCTGCGGCCGACGGACCTGGCCAGGATCGGCACCTCCGGCCTGCGGGCCAGGCCGGCCAGGGCGATCCTCGCCGCGCTCGGCATCGCGATCGGCATCGCCACCATGGTCACGGTCGTCGGCATCTCCGCCTCCAGCCAGGAGAAACTCCTGCGCCAGCTCGACGAGCTCGGCACCAACCTGCTCAGGGTCTCGCCCGGCGACAGCCTCTTCGGCGACTCGGTCAAACTGCCCGAGAACGCCGCCGCCATGGTCAAGCGCATAGACGGCGTCACCAACGCGGGCCAGACCGCCGACACCGGCACGACGGTGCGCCGCAACGACCTGATCCCCAGCGGCATCTCCCTGGGCATCACGGTGCAGGCCGCCGACCTCGACCTGCTCGCCACCCTCGACGGCCGGGTACGTCAGGGCACCTGGCTCAACGCCGCCACAGAACGCCAGCCCGTGGTGGTCCTCGGCTCGGTGGCCGCGGAACGGCTCGGCCTCCTGACCCCCAACGCCCAGGTGTGGATCGACAACCGGTGGTTCAGCGTCATCGGCGTGATGGACAAGACGCCGCTGGCCGAGGAGATCGAGCGGTCCGCGCTGATCGGCTTCCCGGCGGCCAAGGAGTATCTCAACCACGACGGCCACCCCACCACCGTGTACGAACGTTCGGCCGACGAGATGGTGGAGAGCGTACGCGCCGTGCTGGCCCGCACGGTCAGCCCCGAGAGCCCGAACGAGGCCAAGGTCAGCCGGCCGTCGGACGCGTTGAAGGCCAAGGCCGCCGCGGCGGGCGCGTTCACCGGGCTCATGCTCGGGCTCGGGGCGGTCGCCCTGCTCGTCGGCGGGGTCGGGGTGGCCAACACGATGGTGGTCGCCGTGCTGGAGCGGCGCAAGGAGATCGGCCTGCGCAGGTCGTTCGGCGCCACCCGGGGTCAGATCCGCGACCAGTTCCTGGTCGAGGCGCTGCTGCTGTCGCTGTTCGGCGGCGGGGCCGGGGTGCTGCTCGGCTCGGTGGCCACCTTCGTCTACGCGCAGCTCAACGGATTGCCGACGGTGGTCCCGATGTGGGCGCTGGGCGGCGGGCTTGGCATGACCGTGGTGATCGGCGCGCTGGCGGGAATCTACCCCGCGCTGCGCGCCGCCCGCGTCCCTCCGACCGTGGCGCTGACCTCCTAGCGGACGCACCCACTAAGCTCGACCGCCTCGAAGACGCATCCACTCAGCTCGACCTCCTAGCGGACGCACCCACCAAGCTCGACCGCCTCGAAGACGCGTTCGCTCAGCTCGTCCGTGGCGCTGACCTCCTGGAAGGCGCGCCACCTCAGTCCGGTTGTGGTGCTGATCTTCCAGGAGGCGCGGCTCGTCAGTCGGGGAGCTGGGGGGACTCGGGTGGCAGCGGCGCGCTGATCGCCTCGGCGGTCTCCCACTCGTCGAGGTTCATGAGCAGCAGCTCGAAGTAGTCGCGCAGCTTGCCGCGGTATTCCTGGCTCGCCGCCCGCAGCCGGGCGGCCTCCCGCTCCCTGCTCTCCCCCTCGGGAGATCTCTGTTCCTTGCTGAGGAGTTCGGAGCGCCGGTAGCGGGCGTCGTCGACCAGTTCTCTCGCGTACCGCTGGGCGTCCTGAATGTACTGGTCGGCGGTCTGCTGGGCCTGCGAGAGCAGGCTGGCCGCGTAGATGTGGGCCTCCTGCATCCGGCTGGCCACCGTCTGCGACTCCACGTGCACCTGCTGTTCCACCCGGCTGATCTCGGTCGTCTCCCGGCGCGGCGGCGCGACGGGCGCGGCGGGCTCCTCCTGGGGTGGTACGGGGATCGCGGAGGAGTCGGAGACGTAGCCGCGGAGCAGCTCGACCTCGGCCGCGAGCGCCTTCTTCTCCTGGGCGAGCCGGGTCAGTTCCTCCTCGACCCGGTCGAGCAGGCCGTTGACCTGATCCTCGTCGAGGCCGCGGCGGCCGAGCGGGGCGCGGCGGAAGACGACGGCGCGAAGTTGCGCGGGGCTGAGCCGTTCGGACGGACGGCCGTTCGGCGAGGCCGCCTGCGGCTCGTCCCACTGCGGCTCCTCCCACGAACCGCCGTCGTCGCCGGGCTCGGACCACCCCGTGCCGCCGTCCTGCTCCTGTGAATATGTCGCGTGGAACTGCTCCACCGGGTCATTCATGAAACGAACCTCTGTGACGGAGTGACCTTGCTCGCGAATCTTTCCAGGCGAATCCTGTTGTCGCTGAAACCATTTCCGCGCAGGATCTCGACCGTGCTGTCGACCATGGCGGGCGGGCCGCAGACGTAGGCGTCGTACGCGTCCCACCGGCCGTATCCGGCGATCACTTCGCTGACCGTTCCCGAGGCCGCGAGCTCCGGCTTGTGAACGTCCGACAGCGCCGCCCCGACGCTGAGCCAGGAATATTTCGCGGCCCACGTCCGCAGAATGTCGAAATCGTAGAGCCCGTCCGGCTCCCGGGCGCCGACGAACACCGAAACCCAGGGTGGCACCGGCAGCCGGGTCACGTGTTCGAGAATGGCTTTGATCGGCGCGAACCCGGTGCCGCCGGCGATCAGCAGAATATTCCGGCCGGTGTCGGGATTGAGGGTGAGCGTGCCGATCGGCGCGCCGAGGCGGATGATGTCACCCTCCTGGATCTCGCGAACGAGAGCCGCGCTCACCGCGCCATCCGCTTTTACGTGAAACTCAATGGTATTGTCCTGACGCGGAATATTCGCCATCGAATAATAACGCCAGAGATTCGGCCATCGAGACACCTCGACCGGCGCCGACTGCCCGGGTACGTAGGGGAACGGCGTGTCGACGAGCAGGCGCAGCACGGCCGTGTCGACGGCCCGGCGGTCATGGTTGATCACCTCTGCCGTCCACTGCGCGGGCCGCTTCAACGCGTCCTGCCGCGCGCCGTCCACCAGCACTTTTGTGAGCCCGAAGAGGAACTCGCGCCATTCGCGTTCGAGTCCTTCGTCCCAGACGTTGCCCGAGAAGCGGCGCATGGTGTTGACGACGCTGGCGCACCACTTCATGTAGTGCTCGTCCTGCACGCCCAGTTTCCGGTGGCTGCGCGCGAGCTGGTGAAGATAGGGCGTTATTTCCTGCAGGCCGTTCGCGTGTTCGACCGCGAACCCCAGGGCCTCCATGAGCCGATCACGCTGGTTGCGCATATTGACGGAAAACATCTCGCGGTAACCAGGAACGTGCAGGAAGAGGTCGGAGAATAAATACAGGGGCACGCTGTCGCCGTATTTGGAAACCAGCTCGAAGTTGTCTCTGAGTCGTGTGAAGCTCACACAATCCCCCCGTGCGGCAAGCATCGGGAATACTTGCTGATTCAGTCTAGACAAGACCTGTCAGAATGTCCATTGATCTGCTGGCGAAGCGCCTGATCGGCCTGGTGGGAGCGATGCGTAAAACCGGGCTGCGCGGAGCGACGGTTCCCCCATCGGAGCCACCCCCTGTCCGGTGGGACGGGTCCGCCGGAGCCGGCCGTCGGCCCTCGATCTCAAGGCGTGCCGAGGTGTGCCCGGCGCCCGTTTGAAGGCTCGATGACCTGTTTATGTCACCAGCTTGACGGGTGGCTAACGCGAACAGAAACGATCACTTCCTAGTCTGGATGGGATGGCAAACCTGAGGTGGGCCGCTTGGCCGGTGCTGCTCGCCGTCCTCATCGTGGCCGCCTGCGCCGCGGCCCTGTTCGGGATCGCGGTTCTGCTCGGCGGCGACGCGGGCGACGTGCCTGAGGGCGGCCGGATCTCAGCGTCGATCACCGGCTCGGGCTCGACCGCGCAGAAGGGCGCGATGGAAGCCTGGCGTGCCGAGTTCCATCGGATCCACCCCGACCTGCGGGTGGAGTACCTGGCCAACGGGTCCGGGCCCGGCATTCGCGATTTCATCGCGGGCGCCACCGCGTTCGCCGGTTCCGACGTGGCGATGCGGCCGGAGGAACATGCGCTGGCCGACCGGCGCTGCGGCAACAAGGCGGTGCACCTGCCCATGGTGGTCGGCCCCATAGCGCTGGCCTACAACCTGCCGTCCGTACCGGATCTGAAGCTCTCGCCCGCCACGCTGACCGGCATCTTCACCGGGCGGATCACCAGATGGGACGCCCGGGAGATCGCCGCTGAGAACGCCGGAGCGCAACTGCCGCACACCGCCATCCAGCCCGTCCACCGCTCGGGCGACTCGGGCACCACCCACAACTTCACCGCCTTCCTCAGGACGATGGGCGGCTGGCCATACCGGCCGGCCAGAACCTGGACGGGCGGCGGCCGGAGCGCCACGGACTCCACCGGCATCGCCCAGGTCGTCCAGTACGTCGAGGGCTCCATCGGATACGTGGAGTACGGGTTCGCCAGCAACGCCCGCCTGCACGTCGCCAAGGTGCGCAACGCCTCGGGCCGGTTCGTCGCGCTCTCGCCCCAGAGCGCCACCGAGACGCTGGAGGGCGCCCGGATGGTCGGCAGGACCGACGACCTGCTGGTGGAGTTCGACTACCGGACCAAATCCAAGGGCGCCTATCCCATCGTCCTGGTCACCTACGAGATCGTCTGCTCCAAGAACACCAACCCGCTGGTGCGCAGCTTCCTGAGCTACACCTCCAGCGACGCCGGCCAGTCCTACCTCCCCCTGTACGGCTACGCCCCGCTCCCGCAGGACATTCTCGCCCGCGTACGCGCCCGGCTCGGCGCCACCAGCTGAACGGACCGCCCCGGCACCGGGCTTGCTCGGCGCCGAGCGGTCCGGACGCCGAGCGGCGTTCTGCACGCCCGCCGGGCAGCGGCCCGGTCAGGGGCCGGAGCCGGTCAGCGCCCGTCGGGCCCCGGTCAGGGTCGGAAGCCGGTCAGTACCCGCTCGGCCTGCTCCATCATGTCCCTGACGATCCGCTCGGCGGGCTTGACGTCGTGGACCAGCCCGACGCCCTGGCCCATCAGCCAGGGCATCTCCTCCCAGTCGGCCTCCGTCTCCGGAACCGCCAGCAGCAGGCCGAACTTGCGGATCGCCGTCTCCTCTCCCTCGGCGACCGTACGGCCGACCTGTTCCAGGGAGTCGAGATCGGCCGGGATCTCCGCCGTCCGGTCGTCCCACTCCGACACCACGCGGTTGCGCTGGAGCCGCATCGGGTTGAAGCGCGGGAACTCCGGCCCGAAGATCGAGGTGAGCACCGCGTCGTCCCCCGTGGCGCCGACCAGCCGGCGGTGGTGCTCGGGATGGACGTGAGCCTCGCGCGAGGCGACCATCCTGGTCCCGACCCACACCCCGTCCGCCCCCAGGCAGAGGGCGGCGGCGACCTGCCGCCCGTCCGTGATCCCGCCCGCGGCCAGGACCATCGCGCGCTCGCCCACGGCGTCCACGACGGCGGGCACGTTGACCATGGTCGGCAGGCCGCCGTAGTTGTGCCCGCCGGCCTCCCAGCCCTGGGCGATGACGACGTCCGCCCCGTCGTCCACGGCGAGCCTGGCCGCGTCGGGGGAGCCGATCTGCTCCCATACCGACACCCCGGCCTCGTGCAGCGGCTTCAGCCGGTCCGCCGGCGGATGGCCCCAGTGGAACGAGACGATCGGCACCCGCTCCTCCGCGCACACCTCGACCTGCTCGGCGGTGCTGAAGAAGGTGATGAGGTTGACGTTGAACGGCGCCCCTCCGGTCCGGTCCCTGACCTCGCGGATAATCTCCCGGAGCCGGTCAGGGGGCATGAGCCCGGCTCCGATCGCGCCGATGCCGCCCGCGTTGGTGACCGCCGTCGCGAGATCGGGCGTCTCTCCCACGAACGCCATTCCGGCGCAGGCGAACGGGTACGGGTTGGCGTACTTCGCGGTAAGTCTGGTGGACAGCACGGACATGGCGGTGTCCTTCCCTCGGGACGCTCCGCCCATCGTGGTCCCTCCCGAGCGGAATGCCCATCCCTCTCCGGTCGTCCGCACTGGTGCCCCCGCTGATGGTCGTCGTATCTTGACGTGACCGGAACGCAGGCCGGCGACACCGGGCCTGGACCGGCAGCGTGGAAGGTGATCGCGTGTCCCAGCCCGGCACGGCCTCCGCCCCGGAGCGGACCCCCGCGTGGCGCTACGCGATCGGGATGTTCGGCACCTCCATCCCGATCAACATGATCAAGGGATCGATGATCCTCTTCTACGTCGACATCCTCGGGCTCGACGTTCGCGCCTACGGCGTGGTCATGGTGATCTACGCGGTCATCGACGCGCTCGACAACCCGCTGCTCGGCCACCTCTCCGACCGCACCAGAAGCCGGTTCGGCCGGCGCCGTCCTTGGCTGCTCGTCGGCGCGCCGCTGCTCTCGGCCTGCATGATCGCGTTCTTCTCCGCGCCGACCTCGCTGCGGGGCGTCGGCCTCGTGCTCTGGTTCGCGGTGTTCGCGATCCTGTGTGAGGCTTTCGACTCGATGCTCAACGCCAACTACGGCGCGCTGCTGCCCGAGCTCTACCCGCGCGAGCGCGACCGCGCCGTCGCCAACGGCCTGCGCCAGGGCTTCCAGCTCGTGGCGCTGGTGATCTCCCTCGCGGTCACCCCGTTGCTCACGACCCAGGTGTTCGGCACCGAGGAGTCCACCGAGGGCTTCCAGACCACCGCGATCATCTACGGCGCGATCGCGCTCGTCGTGATCGTGTTCATGGCGCTCGGCGCGCGCGAGCGTCCCCGCTACTCCACGCGCGAGCGGCCGCGGCTGCTGCCCAGCGTGTGGTCGATCGTGCGCAACCGGCTGTTCTGGACGGTCGGGCTCACCGGCGCCTGCTACGGGATCGCCATGGCGCTCGTGCTCTCCGGCATCCAGCTGTACGTCCGCTACTCGCTCGGCCTCCCGGTCGGGAACGCCCTCTACCTTCAGGGCATCGTCATCCTCGTCTCGGCCGGCGGCCTCATGGCGTGGACGCGCGTCGTCGCCCGCCGCGGCGCACTGTGGACCTGGCGGCTCGCCTTCGCGATCCTCGCGGCCGGCTTCGTGGCCCTGTTCTTCGCCACCGACCTCCTCACCGGGATCGCCGCGGGGGTGCTCCTCGGGGCCGGCTGGTCGGGCATGCTCGCGACGAACGACCTCATCGTCGCGCGGGTGCTGGACGCCGACGCGGCCCGCAACGGGGAGCACCGCGAAGGGCTCTTCCTGTCCGCGTTCGGCTTCTTCGCCCGGCTCAACGGGATCGTGACCGGGCTCGCGCTCACCTCGCTGGGTGTGTTCTTCGGCTACAACTCGGGCGACGACCCCGGCGCCGACCCCGGGCTCGCGTTCCGGGTGTACCTGTGCGTGTACCCGTTCGTGCTGACGGCGATCGGCGCGGTCGCGGCGCGCATGATCTCGGTCCCGATCGAGACGCCGCCCGAGGCGGATGAGCCGCCGTCACCTGGTCCCGCGTCACCCGGTCCCAGGGACGAGTCCGCGGTGGAGGGCCCCCGATGACCCGCCGCGTCGTGATCACGGCCGACGATCTCGGCAGGGAACCCGGGACGACGGAGGTCATCGCCGGACTGCTCGCCGAAGGGCATGTCAGCGCGACCACGCTCATCTGCGTCTCGCCGATCGCCGAGCAGGCCGCGAACCGGGTCCGGGAGCTCGGCGTGGTGCCGCGGCTGCACGTGACGCTCACGAGCGAGCGCGGGCTCCCGCGCTGGCGGCCGCTCAACGGCGCGGCGAGCCTCGTCGACCCGGACGGAACGCTCAGCGACGATCCGCTGGCCCTCGGAGCCCGCGGCGAGGCCCGGGACGTCATCGGGGAGGCGGAGGCGCAACTGCACTGGATGCGCGACCGAGGCCCCATGCCCGAGGCGGCCGACTCCCACGCCGGCACGCTCTACGGCCTGCACGGCCGATCGTGGCTCGCCGAGGCGCTCGACTGGTGCGCGCGCCACGGCCTGGCCTTCCGGCTGCCCCGTGACCCGGAGCCGTACTTCGGCGGGCCGCTCCCACCGCCGCTCGCGGCGGCGCACGAGCGCGCCGTCGCCCACGCCGACGCGCTCGGCGTGTCCATCCCGCAGACGATCGCGACCAACCGCCGCACGGCACACGAACTCGGCGCCTACGAGCGGCTGCGGGCGGACTACCTCCGCCGGCTCGCGGCCCTCCCCGAGGGCACCAGCGAGTTGTTCCTGCACCCGTCCCGCGAGGACGCGGTCACGGGACCGGACGGCATCGTGCGGACCTGGGAGGCGCGGCTGCTGCGCGACCCGGCGTGGCACGACGCCCTCGAACGTGAGGGTGTCGAGGTCGTCGCGGGCTGGTGGACCTGACCCATGAACTAGTCGCCGGTTTCCTTCCGTGCCGATGTCAAGAAGCTCTCGACCGCTCCGACCAACGGGCGAGAAGTCGAGAGAACGGAAATTACGGATATGCGAATCAACCGGGCATGGCTGGGACTGCTCCTCCTCATGGTGCCGACATTGGCCTGCTGCTGGTCGGGGTCGGGGTCGGGGTCGGCGTCGGCGGTGCGGGCGCCCTGCCGCTGGTGATGATCGGCATCACCGTGCTGGCACTGGGCACCGGCCCGCTGTTCGCGCTGGGCACCGGGCTGGTCATGGGGTCCGTACCGCCGCAGCGTGCCGGATCGGCGGCGTCGATGTCGGAGACCGGCAACTACTTCGGCGGCTCCCTCGGCTTCGCGCTGCTCGGTGTGATGGCCGCGGTGGTCTACCGCAGCGGGACGGACGGCACGTCCGACTCACTCGCCGGCGCGGTCGCCGCCGCCGGGCGTCTTCCCGCCGGCCAGGGCGCGGAGCTGCTGCACACGGCGCGGGAGGCGTTCACCGCCGCCCTCCACGTCACCGGCGTGGTCGCCGCGGTCATCTTCGCGGGGCTGGCCGTGCTGACGCTGACCATGCGCCCGGCGGCCCGGACCACCCAGGCCGCACTTCCCGACTACGAGACGGCCCGCTCATAGCCCGCAACCCGGTCGCCGGCGACCGGGATGGCAGGTTCGTCCAACGCGAAACCGCGCAGGGATTCACTGGGCCGGCCGCGTGCGAGTCGTGGTCCGGCCCAGTGAGCCTGGCCGTCAGGCGACGGTCACGCGGTCGATGTCGGGAGCCCAGCCCGTGGGGTTGGCGATGGTCAGGCTGTTGGACGAGCCCGAGTTGAGGGACAGGGTGGCGGTGACGGTTCCGACGGTGTTCCAGCCGCCGGTCGAGGGGGCGCTGACGGTGACGGGGGCGCCGCCGCCGGCCGCGATGGTGAAGGTGCGGGCCTCCGCCGTGGTGTAGGCGATGGTGATGGTCCTGGTCCCGCCGGTGCCGCCGGCGACGCCGTTGACCTTGAGGGTGTCGCCGTTGCCGATGTAGCCGACCTTGGCGCCGCCGGAGCAGGCCGTGCAGGCGGCGGTCACGGCGCCGCCGGTCAGGGTGTTGCCCGCGGCCTCCGCCTCGTACTGGGCCGCCGTGCCGCCGGTGCCGACGGTGACCGGGCCGAGGCCGAGCCAGCCGTCGGCGCCCTGGGTGGCGTTGGCGAAGCGGAGCTTCTTGGCGTTGGCGGAGACGGTTTCCAGCGGGTTCTTCACCCGCAGGACCCACTGGTAGCTCCCGTTGGGCACGCCGGAGAGGTTCACGCCGGTCTGGAAGTACTGCGGGTAGCCGTAGTCCCGGTAGGTCGGGTCCGAGCCCACGCCCCAGTCGGGGAACGCGCGGATCTTCAGCGGCATGACCGTGCGCAGGTCCCAGGGCGTGTCGAAGGTCTTGACCACGCTCCCGGCGCTGTTCTTCAGCCCGAGGGTGACCGTCCACGGGTAGTAGAACGGCGCCACGCCGTTGTTGCTGATCCGGACGCCCACGTTCGTGGTTCCGCTCGCGGTGTTCTTGAAGTAGGCGTTGCCGACGGTGAGGTCGTAGCCCATGAGCCGGACGGCCGCCGCGACGTTCGGGTCGCTCGGCGAGTAGCTCTGGCTCCCTTCGTTGATCTTCCAGGTGGTGTGCTCCAGCTCGATGCAGGCCTTCATGTCGTCCACCTGGCCGGAGCCGCCCGGCCAGGACACGAACGCCGAGGGCTGGATCTCGGGCCGCACCTCGCCGCCCATCGAGGCGGTGATCCACTTGTTCTCCGCGCCCGCGCTGAGTGCCCGCTGGAGCTGGGCCCAGCCGGCCCCGCCGAGCGACTGCGGCAGCGTGACGCCTGCTAGCGGCGAGCCCTCCCGGTAGCAGAAGGAGTCGTCGTGGTAGCCGATGTCCCGGTTCGTCGCCGCGCCCGCCGCCGCGTCGGGGTAGCGCAGCTCCAGCTTGGTCTTGCCGAAGGCGTTGTCGTACGCCTGAAGGATCTGCGCGGCGTGCGCGTCCGTCGGCATGTAGTTCGGGAGGCCGTCGGCGGTGTCGGTGTCGTACGGCCAGGTGTGCCACTCACCCCACAGCCCGATCAGGCCCAGGTGGATGAAGCCGATGCGGGGGTCGCCGTCGTAGCGGGCGCCGAACGCCGCGACGAAGCCGCTCAGCGCGCTGAGCAGGTAGGCGTTGTCGTAGTCGGGGCTCGTCGTGCCCCAGGAGCTGTTGGTCCGGTACGTGACGTGCCCGTCGAAGCAGTGCGGGATGGCGTTGCCCGGGTGGCTCCCGCTGCCGCCGGGATACTCCAGGTACAGCCGCACGGCCGCCTGGTTGCCGTACGAGGCGATCTCGTTGAGCGCGTCGTCGATGATCGACCAGTTGTACTTCGAGCAGTCGGCCGCGTCGGTCATCACCTCTGACAGGCCGAAATAGCTCCACGTGAGGGAGCGCGGGTAGCCGGTGTTCTGGTCACTCCCGGGCGAGTAGAAGCGGGCGAACCCCTTGAGCGGATTGTCCAGCGGCGAGGACGCGGACGCCAGCGGATGCGCCTGGAGCGCCGGGTCGGGTGAAGCGGGGGCCGAGGGCCGGGGCGGCACTCCGCCGGGGACCGGCGCGAGCGCCCACGCCTGGGCGGTGGGCAACAGGGCCAGCGCGACGGCGGCGAGGGCCGCGAGAACGGCCCGGTGAAGCCGCCGCGATGGCAGAACAAGGGCAGGCATGACTGAGGAACCTCCGAGATACGTGGACGGCCGAAGCCTGCCGCGGGCCGCTGAGGACCCGCCGCATGGGGGTTGACGTGGGACGGAATGGTTCGGGGGCGCTGCCGTACGCTCGCCAAGATATGAGGAGCTATTGACAAACTTCCGATGCCTTACATCATTATTCGGGAGTCACCCCGTGGCAAGAGGGCAATTTCACCGAGCGCCGAGGACGATGATGAGAACGATGCGGACCGCGGAACGGTCGCAGGTCGCCGAGCCGAGCGATGCCGGCGAACCCCGGCGAAGACGGACCCGGCCGCGTGACGATCGCCGGGCCGCGTGGATCTTCCTGATCCCCGCGCTCGCCGGTTTCGTGATCTTCTACGGCTACCCGACCGTCCGCGGGATCTGGTACTCCCTGACCGACTACAACCTGCTCACGGACCCCGCCTACGTCGGCGCGGACAACTACGCCCACCTCGCCACCGACCCGCAGTTCTGGCACTCGCTCGCGGTCACCCTCTACTACGTCGTGATCAACATCGGCTCACAGATGTTGCTCGGGCTGCTCCTGGCCGCGCTCATGCACCGCCTCACCCGGTCGGTGGTGCTCCGCGCGATGTTGCTGCTGCCGTGGCTGGTGCCGAACGTCACCGTCGGCCTGCTCTGGATGTGGCTCCTCGACGCCGACCTCGGCTTCGTCAACCACCTGATGAAGGCGCTCGGTCTCGGCACGGTCGGCTTCTTCGTCTCGCCCGACTGGGCCATGCCGACGATCGGAATGGTCAACACCTGGGCCTACACCGGCTACACCGCGCTCCTGCTGTACGCCGGCATGTTGCAGATCCCGCCGCACCTGTACGAGAGCGCCGCCATCGACGGCGCCGGCGAACCGCGCATGTTCCGCTCGATCACGCTGCCGATGTTGCGGCCCGTCCTCGCCCTGGTGCTGGTGGTGTCGCTGATCGGCTCGTTCCAGATCTTCGACACGGTCGCCGTGGCCGCGGGCGGCAGAGGCGCGACCAGCGCGATCAGAGTCATCTACTACTTCATCTACCAGCAGGCCTTCCAGTACTTCCACATGGGCTACGCCTCGGCGGCGGCACTCGTGCTCGCGCTCATCCTCGGCGTGCTCACGGTCGTGCAGATGCGGCTGCTGCGGGCCTCCCGCTCGGACCTGGCCTGAGGAGGCACACCACCTTGCGGCGCATCACCGACATCGGCCGGCTGCCGGCCTGGGTCACCCTGGCCGTGGCCCTCGTGCTCACCGTGTTCCCCTTCTACTGGATGGTCCGTACGGCGCTCACCCCGGCCGCCGACCTCTACGCCGACAGCGCCGCCCTGTTCCCGCGGCACCCGACGATGGTGAACTTCCTGCGCATCCTCGGGCTCACCAGCCAGGAGGAGGCCCGCGCGGCGGGCGGGTCAGGCGCGCGGATCGACTTCGCCCGCTACCTGCTCAACTCGGTCGTCTACAGCGGCCTGATCGCGACGTTGCAGACGTACTTCTGCGCGATGGCCGGGTACGCGTTCGCCCGGCTGCGCTTCCCCGGGCGCGAGTTCGTCTTCGGCGTCCTGATCGCCGCGCTCATGGTGCCGCCGATCTTCACGCTGCTGCCCAACTTCGTGCTGGTCAAGAACCTCGACCTGATCAACACCTTCGCCGGGATGGTGGCCCCGACGATCCTGATGACCCCGTTCGCGGTCTTCTTCCTGCGGCAGTTCTTCCTGTCCATCCCGCGCGACGTGGAGGAGGCGGCCCGGCTGGACGGCAACGGCCCGTGGGGCATCTTCTGGCGCATCGTGCTGCCGATGAGCCGCGGGCCGCTGATCACCATCGGGCTCACCACGACGGTCTGGGCGTGGAAGGACTACCTGTGGCCGCTGCTGGTCGGGCGCGAGGAGCAGACCCGCCTCCTCACCGTCGCGCTCGGCGTCTTCCTGCAGCAGTCGCCCAACACCCGCCCGGACTGGACCGGGCTCATGGCCGGCTCGACCCTCTCGGTCCTGCCGGTCCTGCTCGTGCTGATCTTCCTCGGCCGGCGGCTGGTCCAGTCGCTCAACTTCTCCGGCATCAAATAACCCCCCGTAAGAGAGGCATCGACCCATGAACACCACCAAGCGTGCGGGCCTGGCACTGCTGGCGCTGGCGCTCGCCGGCACGCTCGCCGCGTGCGGGTCAGGCGGCGACGCGCAGGACGACGCGGCCGGCGGCAACGTCACGATCGACTACTGGCTCTGGGACGACAACCAGCAGGCGTCCTACCAGGCCTGCGCCGATGCCTTTCACACGGCCAACCCGAACATCACCGTCAAGATCACCCAGACGGCGTGGGCCCAGTACTGGCAGAACCTCACCACCCAGCTCGCCGCCGGCCAGGCCCCGGACGTGTGGACCGACCACGGCTCCTACTACCCGCAGTTCGTCGGCAGCGGGCAGATCCTCGACATCCAGCCGTTCGCCGACCGGGACAAGGTGGACCTGACCCAGTACCAGGAGGGCCTGGCCGACCTGTGGGTGAAGGACGGCAAGCGGTTCGGCCTTCCCAAGGACTGGGACACCGTGGCGCTCGTCTACAACACCACGATGCTCGCCGACCAGAAGGTCAAGGCGGAGGAGATGGCCAACCTCACCTGGAACCCCGCCGACGGTGGCACGCTCCAGCAGGTCATCGCCAAGCTCACGGTCGACGAGAGCGGGCACAACGGCCTCGACCCGGCGTTCGACAAGAACAAGGTCAAGGTCTACGGCTTCCTGCCCGAGTGGGCGGACGGCTCCCAGGGACAGAACGGCTGGGGCGACCTGGCCGTGGCCAACGGATGGACCTACCTGGACAAGAACCCCTGGGGAACTCGGTACAAGTACGACGACCCCAAGCTCGCCCAGGTCATCGACTGGTTCAAGCAGCTCACCGACAAGGGGTACGCGCCGAAGTTCGACAAGCAGTCCACCCTGGGCAGGGACGCCGTGCTCAACGCCGGCAAGGGCGCGATGTCCTTCGCCGGGTCGTGGACGATCAACACCTTCCTCGGTGCCGCCGCCGAGCAGAAGTTCGCCCTCGCCCCGATGCCCCTCGGGCCGGTCGGCGCGCGCAAGACCGCCATCAACGGCCTGTCCGACGCGATCTTCGCCGGTACGCGGCATCAGGAGGAGGCCTGGAAGTGGGTCAAGTTCCTCGGCTCGGCCGACTGCCAGAACATCGTCGCGGGCAACGCCGTCGTCTTCCCCGCGATCAAGGCGGCGACCGACAAGGCCGCGGCCGCCCACGAGGCCAAGAGACATGACGTGAAGGCCTACCTCGACGCGACGAAGACCGAGGGCGGCACGTTCCTGCTGCCCATCACCGACCACGGCAACGAGGTGAGCCAGATCGTGCAGGATGCCATCCAGTCGATCGTCCTCGGCCAGATCGGCACCGCCGAAGGCCTGAAGCAGGCCAACGACCAGGTCAACGCGTTGTTCACCTGATCACACCGACGTACGGAGAAAGGAGCATTCATGCCGCTGCTCGTTGAGCTGGCAGGCCGTACCGTAGCCCTTGAGCCGACCGGTTCCGAGCCGCCCCAGAAGATCGAGGGCGGGGTCGTGCTGCCACCCGGCCGGGTGGCCGTGCTGCACGGCCTCGGCGACGCGCTGTTCTACCGGCACGGGCAGAACTCGTGGAGCCCGTGCGGCTGGCGGCGGCTGTCCGAGCCGCCGCTGCGCATCGCCGACCCGCGCCGCCGCGTCACCGCGGACGACACCGTATGGGACGACCCGTCCCGCCACCACTCCTCGGCCGTCGCCGCCCTGCAGGGCGACGACGGGCGGGTCCTGCTGCTCGGCGCGCTCGGCCTCGGCACCCCGCGCCTGGCCGCCGACCGCGACACGCTCGCCGGCTGGTACGAGGACGACGGGGCGCCGTGGTTCCTCGCGTACGGGGAAGAGGAGGAGGTCTTCGGCGCCTACACCCGCGCGCTCGCCGCCCGCCTCGGCAGCGGCGAACGGCGCGCGGGCAACGTCTGGTGCAGCTGGTACGCCTACTACGAGGGCATCACCGAGACGGGGCTGGCCAAGGACATCGTCGCGCTGAACGGGCTGCCCTTCGACGTGGTGCAGGTCGACGACGGCTGGGAGGAGATGGTCGGCGACTGGGAGCCGAACGCCAAGTTCCCGTCCGGGATGCGCGCGCTCGCCGGCCGGATCGCCGACGCCGGGCTGACCCCGGGGTTGTGGCTGGCTCCGTTCATCGTGCTGCCGGGCTCGCGCACCGCCCGCGAGCGGCCCGAACTGCTGCTGCGGGACGAGCGGGGCGAGCCCGTGGTCGCCGGCTACAACTGGGGGACCGGCTACTGGGCGCTGGACCTGTCCAGGGCCGACGCGCTCGACCACGTGGAGCGGCTCATCCACCGGGTCGTGCACGAGTGGGGCTTCGGCTACCTCAAGCTCGACTTCATCAACGCGGGCGCCGTCCCCGGCGTACGGCAGGGCGGGGCGGGACGTGAGCAGGTCTACCGCGAGGCGCTGGAGCTGATCCGGCGGACGGCGGGGGAGGAGGTGTACCTGCTGGGCAGCGGCGCGATCCTGCTGCCCTCGCTCGGCCTGCTCGACGGGCTGCGCAGCGGGCCTGACGTGGCGCCGATGTGGCAGAACTACGCCAGCGAGGACCCGTCCGACGCGATGGCGCGCAACGCCGTCGTCAACACGCTGCACCGGCTGTGGCACGCGCCGCTGGCCGAGGTCGACCCGGACGTCGTGTACTTCCGCAGCCGCCTCAACCTGCTCAGCGACCAGCAGCTCGGCTGGCTGCGCGACCTGGCCACGGTGTGCGGCTTCCGGGCGGTGTCCGACCCGCCCGGGTGGCTGCGCCCGGAGGAGCTGGCGGACATGACGGCGTACCTGTCGGCCAGGCCCGCCGTCGTGCGCAAGAGCCGGTACGTGTTCGCCGTCGACGGCCGTGAGGTGGACTTCGGCCCGGCCGTCGAACCCGACGGGCAGTGGTATCCGATCTCCTGACTTCGCATTACCCTTTCGTAAAGAGCGAAGCGTAATTAAGGAGACCAAGGGGGAGACGGTGACCGAGCAGCTCACGACCGGGACGGACGTGACCCGGATGCGGGAGCTCAACGCGCTCAGCATCGTCCGGGCACTGCGGGGCAACCCGCCGTCCACCGTCACGGAGCTGGCCGGCCGCACCGGATTGTCCAGGCCGGGCGCGGACGTCATCGTGCAGGGCCTGGTCGCCGACGGCTGGATCACCGTCGTGGAGCCCGACGGCAGCAGCGTCGTCGGGCGTCCCGCCCGCCGCTATCGGTTCAACGCCGGCACCGGGCACGTGCTCGGCGTCGACGTCGGCGCGCACAAGGTGCTGGCCATGCTCGCCGACCTGGACGGCACCGTCGCGTGGACCAGCCGGCTGCCGGTCGACCCCGGCGCGGACCCGGCGGCGAGGCTCGCCGTCGTCGACGCGGCCGTGGACGAGTGCCTGGCCGCGGCGAGCCTGCGCCCGGAGGAGCTCTGGGCGATCACCGTAGGGGTGACAGGGCCGGTCGACGCCAGTGGCCGCACCACGTTGTTCACGCCGCTGCCGGGGTGGGCCAGTGTGAAGCCGGCCGAGCACCTGGCCGCGCGCTTCTCCTGCCCGATCCAGGTGGAGAACGACTGCAAGCTGGCCGCGCTCGCCGAGCGCTGGCAAGGGGCGGCCAGCGACGCCGACGACATCGTCTACCTGCTGGCGGGCATGCGCACCGGCGCCGGGCTGATCGTCGACGGCACGCTGCGCCGCGGCTACGGCGGCGCCGCCGGCGAGATCGGCGCGCTGCGCGCCGTCCGCTGGCTCACCGCGCCCTCCCACCTGCAGAAGTGCGCCAGCCTGCCCGCGGGCATCGACACCGACGACGCGGCCGCCTGGGTGTTCGCCGCCGCCCGCGCCGGGGACAAGGCGGCCAGGACCGCCGTCCGCCGCTACACCCGCGACCTCGCAGTCGGCACCGCCGCACTGGTCCTCACCCTCGACCCGCAGGTCGTCATCTTCGGCGGCGGCTTCTCCCGCTCCGCCGATCTCATCCTCGACCAGCTGGCCCGCGAGCTGCGCCGCACCTGCCTGCGCGTCCCCGAGATCCGCGCCTCCACCCTCGGCGCCGAGAGCGTCGCCCTGGGCGCCCTGCGCCTGGCCCTCGACGAGGTGGACGCCCGCCTGTTCGGCGAGCGGCTGTCCACGCCGGTCGCCCCGCGCGCCTGACCGGATCTCTCAGTGGGGTGCCGTGAACTCGCCGCTGTTGGCCGCCCTGGCAGGTAGCAGCAGGGCGGTGACGACCACGGCCACGGACAACACCGCGCCGATGATGAAGGCCAGCCGCATGCCGCCGAGGGCGGCGAGCGCCTCGGTGGCTCCCGCGGACCGCAGGGCATCGGCCCGCACGCTCATCACGGTGATCGCGAACGCGGTGCCGAGGGCCGCCGCGACCTGCTGCAGCGTGCTCAGGATCGAGCTGCCGTGGGAGTAGAGCCGCGGGGGGACCGCTCCGAGCCCGAGGGTGAACACCGGGGTGAAGGTCGCGGCCAGGCTCACCATCAGCAGCGCGTGCAGGCCGAGGATCTGCCAGAAGGGCATGGTCATCGAGACCTGGGTGAAGCCGGTGAGCGCGAGCATGATCCCGATCGCGCCGGGGACGACCAGCACCCGGCCGCCGAACTTGTCGAACAGGCGGCCGACGACCGGACCGAGCAGGCCCATCGCGAGGCCGCCCGGCATCACCAGGAGCCCGGTCTCCAGGGCGCTGAGCCCGCGGACGCTCTGCAGGTAGAGCGGCAGCAGGATCATCGAGCCGAGCATCGCCATGAAGGCCACCGCCATCATGATCAGCGCGACCGTGTAGGTGCGGTGGCGCAGCGTGCGCAGGTCCAGCAGCGGCACGCCGCGCTTCTGCAACGCCAACTGGCGGAAGACGAAGACGGCGATGGTGACCAGCCCGGCCGCCACGATCGCGGCGGCGACGCGGACGTCACCGCCCTCGAACCGGCTGAGCCCGTAGACCAGGCCGCCGAAGCCGGCCGCGGCGCTCACCACGCTGAACCAGTCGATGGTGCCGGTGCGGGGCTCGCCGATGTTCTCGAGCTGCTTCAGGCCGCGCCACGTGATCACGGCGGCGATGGGGAGCACCACGGCGAACAGCAGGCGCCAGGACCCGAACTGGAGGATCACCCCGGAGACCGTCGGGCCCATCGCCGGCGCGACCGAGATGGCCAGGCTGACGTTGCCCATCACCCGGCCCCGGTCCTCCTCCGGCACCACCTGCATCAGCGTGGTCATCAGCAGCGGCATCATCACGGCCGTCCCGCACGCCTGGACGATGCGGGCGCCCAGCAGCACCTCGAACGACGGCGCGACGATGGCCAGCGCCGTGCCGAGCAGGAACAGGCCCATCGCGGTGGCGTAGGCGCTCCGGGTGGACACCCGCTGCAGGAACCACCCGGTGATCGGGATGACCGCGGCCATGGTCAGCATGAAGGCGGTCGAGAGCCACTGCGCGGTCTGCTCGGTGATGTTCAACGCGCCCATCAGCCGCGGGATCGCATTGATCATGATCGTCTCATTGAGGATGACCACGAACGTGGCCAGCACCAGCAGCCGGATCACGGGCGGGGTGCGACCCGGGGCGGCGGCCGCGGGCCTGGCGAGTGAGTCGGGCTGTGAGCTGGGCACGGCACCTCGATCGGGGTCGTCGGGCGAAACGCGGCTATCGCCGGCGTTCCGGCCTTCGGTCTCACAAGAAGTTGTGGTCATACACAGACTGACCGGCACCACTGACAGAACTCATCGACCGAACCCAACATTGCGGCAAGAGATGCGAAATGTCACCTGGTTTTCACCGGCGGTGAACAGGGCGAAGTGCCGCTAGGAGAACCAGTTGGCGCCGAGCTCCTGGATGGTCCTGCTGCCCCTGGGCACCAGCAGCGCCTCGCTCAGCACCTGGTTGACGCTCTTGGTGTCATTGACCATCGCGAACAGGAAGAACGAGCCGTTGTCCGCCGTACGGAAGCCGAAGACCGAGCCATGGCCGGCGAACGCGACGTACATCCCCTTGTTCACCGCGGGGAACGCCTTGCGGCTGTAGCTGTTCCTGGCCAGGCGGTAGCCGGAGTCGCCCTCCTTCTTCCGCTTGTTGTTCCAGAAGTTCAGGTACTCCTCGGCCACGGAGCCCGCCATGGCGTTGTCCATGTCGGTGATGTAACCGCCGGCGTCGAGCCGCGGCTTGGGCATCCGCTGTCCCCAGTGAATCGGGGCCGCGACGGCCAGCTTGAAGGACTTCCCGGGGGAGCGGAAGAACGCGAGCACGTGCGGGCGGGCATAACCCTTGGTGTCCTTGTAGGTCGCCTGCGCGATGAACCAGTCACCGATCGGCGGCTGCCGCTCCGGCCTGGGCAGGTAGACCGCCGGGGCGGCGGTCAGGTTGATCGGCTTGTGCTCCGTCTTCCACCCGAAGTCCTCGTGGTTGCGTTCGAGCACGCCCTCGTGCAGCGCCCCCTCGATGAACAGCGCGTCGAGCAGGGAGTTCTGCTTCCACCACTTGCGCTTCTTGAGCATCGCGTTGTACGCGCCCACCCACTTGCGCATGGCCTGCCCGGCCTGGGGGATGGTCAGCGCCGCCCTGGTCGCGGAGGGAGTGGGAGTGCTCGGCGACGGAGACGGTGACGTGGTCGGCGACGGGGTTTTCGACGTGGCTTTCGACGGGGCCGACGCCGGCGTGGGCAGGCGGAGCAGTCCGGGGATCGCACCGCAGCCGGACAGGATCAGGACAAGAGCCACGATCAGTGGCATTCCACGCACTGGAACCGACCTCCATCAAAGACACGACCGAAAGAGAACATATCGGACGCCCGGATACGGCTGCGCGGGTAAGGGCGAGCCAGGCGCCCTCGCCGTCGAGGAGCGCCTGGCCGCCGGATCGAGGGCTCAGACGGTGCGCTTGGCCCAGAAGTGCCCGCCGATCGGCCCGAACAGCGACAGCGGCGCCTGGACCGACGCGCTCTGCCCCAGGTGCGTGAGGGTGGCGACGTTCTTGGTCGGCAGCGTGCCGCCAGGGCCTTGCACCGCGGTGGGGTGGAACCACTTCTGGCTGTCGCTGTTGTTACAGACGGCCACGACCACCTCCACCGTGTTCCTGGCGGTCAGACACAGTGGAGAGCCCCCGTTCTCCAGGCTGGCCCGCAGCGTGTAGATGAAGGCGGGCTGCCCGCCGCCGGACGAGACGGTCGCCGTCTGCGCCCACACCAGCGGGGCCTACCGCGGGGTGGAGCGGCGGAGGGAGTCGAGCACAGGGCAGGTGCCGTGCGCGAGGTAGTGCAGTGCCGAGCCGCCCCCGGTGGAGCGCGGCCCCTGCCAGGGCAGTTCGGCGGTGGTGTCCCCGCCCAGCAGCAGCGCGTCCACGCCCGGCGCGCCGAACGCCGCCAGCAGGGCGTCGGCGGTGTCGCGGAAGCCGTCGGTGTAGCGGCACGGCGTGCCCGCGAGCAGCGCCCGCCCGCCCGCGGCGGCCAGCGCGTCTAAGCGGGCGCGGACGCCCAGCTCCAGCACGAAGTCCACGATCATGTGCCCCGCCGGTACGCCCTCCGCGATCGGGACGATCCGCCCCCGCGCACCCAGAACCGGCATCCGCCCCCGCGCGCTCAGAGCCGGTCCCTCGGCCGATCCCTCCGCCGGTCCCACGGCCGGTTCCTCCGCCGGTCCCATGGCCGATCCTTTAGCCGGCCCATTGGTCGGCCCCTCGGCCGGTGCCACGATGACCTCGGACGGGACGTACAGCTCGGCCCGGTTCGCGCGGCCGAGCACGGTGCGCGCCACCTGTGCGCACTGCTCCGGCCGGTCGCCGAGGGCGGAGCGGCCGATGTCGTGCCCGAGCACGCGCAGCACCGTGTTGAGCACCACGCCGCCCGGGATGACGAGATCGTAGGTCCTGGTGAGGGCCTCCAGGCCGATCAGCGTCTTTTCCGGCTTGACCCCGCCGACCACGGCGACCGAGAGCCGGTGCGGGACGATGCCGGCCCAGGGCGCGAGCAGCGTCGGCTCGCTGACCAGGCTGCCGGCGGCGAAAGCGGGCAGCCGGTCGAGGAGGCCGGCGTTCGAGGCGTGCGCGCGGTGGGCCTTGGAGAAGCCGCCCACCGCGACGAGTTCGCCCAGCCGGGCGAAGCGCCGGGCCAGCGCGGGATCGTTGCGCTCCTCCCCGGCGTGCGCCCGGGTGTTGCCGAACACCGCGATCTCGCCGTCGCGCAGGGCCCGCGCCTGCCGCGCCGCCCCGGCCGAGGCGTTGCCGGGTACGTAACGCACCGGCCGGCCCAGCCGGGCGCCCAGGTAGCGGGCGGCGAAGTCCAGCGCCTCGGCGCTCCCGTCGCCGTGCCTGCCCTGGTGGGACAGCAGGGCGACGCGGCAGCCCGCGGCCGCCAGCAGGTCGAGGTCCGCCAGCTCGGCGTCGATCCTGGAGGTGTCCGGCAGGTCGCGGCCGACGTTGAAGCCCGCCGAGTAGATCCACCGCTCTCCCCGCCGCAGGCGCCGTTCGCGCAGGAGCGGCACCCCGCGCAGCGAGTCAGAGGGCATAGTGGCGCAGCCCCCAGGTCTCCTCCATCCCCAGCATCACGTTCATGTTCTGGATGGCCGAGCCGGCGGCGCCCTTGACCAGGTTGTCGGTGACGGCGACGACCTTGGCGATGGACCGGTCGGCGTCGTGATCGAGCCCGATGTGGCAGTAGTTGGAGCCGGTCACCGATCCGGGCGCCGGGTAGACGTCGTAGTCCTTGTCGTTCCGCGCGCCCTGCTTGGGCAGGTCGTTGACGAGCACGAAGGGCTCCTTGTCATGGCCGGCGCCGTAGAACGCCACGTACGTGCGGAGCAGCTCGTCCCGGTCCCACGTCCCGCGCAGCCGGAGGCTGGCCTGCAGGTGGATGCCGCGGGCGAAGGGGCCGTGCGCCGTGTTGAGGTCCACCGGCACCGGCACCCCGGCCAGGGCGGTGAAGTACGCCTCCAGCTCGGGCCCGTGCCGGTGCCCCTCCAGGTTGTAGGAGAGCATCGAGCCGGTCATCTCGGCGTGCATCACGGCCTGCTTCGGGGAGCTGCCCGCGCCCGTGGTGCCGTTGACCGCGTGGATCGAGACGAGGCCGTCAGGGGCCAGGTGGCCACCGGCGAGCAGCGGGGCGAGGCCGAGGATCGCGGTGATCGCGTAGCAGCCTGGGTTGGCGACCAGCCGGGCGTGCCGCAGGCGGTCCCTGTTCAGCTCCGTGACCCCGTACACGGCCTCGGTCAGCAGTTTGCTGTCGCTGTGCTCCTCGCCGTACACCCGCCGGTACTCGGCGGGGTCGGCGAAGCGGAAGTCGGCGCCGAGGTCGATGACCGGCACGCCCAGGTCGGTGTAGTGACGCGCGGACCGCATCGCCTCTCCCGCGGGCGCGCAGAAGAAGACCGCGTCCAGCTCGGCGGCGCGCTCGGCGAGCCGTTCCTGGCGGACGAACTCCAGCCCGCTGCCGAGGAGGTTGGGGTGGGCACGGGCGAAGCACTGCCCGCCCCGCGAGACGGGCACGATCTCCGTCACGGCGGGGTGGCCGAGCAGCAGGCGGCACAACTCCCCGCCGGCGTGGCCGGCCGCGCCGACGACGCCGACCGTGAGCCCGGCCGATGGTGAGCGGTTCATGGGAGGCTCCTCAGCACAGCTGGTTCGCGACCGCGCCGCCGTCCAGCGCGGTGATGATGGAATCGGCCACGATGTCGCCGATGAGCCGCTGGACGTCCACGGACATGGCGCCGATGTGCGGGGTGAGGACGACGTTGTCGAGCGCGGCCAGCGCGCCCGCGTCGCCCTCCTGGGTGAACACGTCGAGTGCGGCGCCGGCGATCGTTCCGTCCCGCAACGCGGCGGCCAGCGCGTCCTCGTCCACCACGTCCCCGCGGGAGACGTTGACGAGGTAGGCGGAGCGCCGCATCGCGTGCAGTTCGGGCGCCGCGATCAGATGCCGGGTACGCGCGGTCAGCGGCACCGCCAGGCAGACCACGTCCGACTCGCGCAGCAGCGCCGGCAGCTCGACGAGGCGCGTCCCCTGCCGGGCCAGCGCACGCCGCCGCTCCTCGCCGCCGTGCTCGGCCGCGGCCAGCGTGCGCATCGAGAAGCCCTGGGCCAGGGCCGCGATCCTGGAGCCGATGCCGCCGTACCCGACGACGCCGAGTGTCCTGCCGGCGAGCTGCGGGCCGGCGAGCGCGGGCTTGTCCCAGACGCCGGCCCGCACCTGCCGGTCCGCCAGCGCGATCTTCCTGGTCAGCGCGAGGGTGAGGCCGAGGGCGAGCTCCGCGACGGCCTCCGCCGACGCGCCGGGGACGTTGAACACCCGCACCCCGGCATCGCGGGCGGCGGCGAGATCGATGTTGTCCGTCCCCGAGCCCGCCCTGGCCACCACCCGCAGCCGCCGGGCCGCCGTCAGCACCTCCGCCGACAGCCGCGCGCCGCTGCGCAGCACGATCGCGTCGGCGTCGCCGACGAGCCCGATCAGCTCCTTTCTGCCCGGCTGCAGCCGCACCACCACCTCGAACGTGTCGCGAAGCCGGTCCAGGGCGTGCGCGTCGATCGGGTCCAGGACCAGGATCCGGCCCTTCATCGCGGCCCCGGCTTTCCGGGCGGGTCGCCCAGCACCTTCTCCACCGTCGTCATTCCTTCCGTCAGCTCCGCTTCGGTGATGGTGAGGGCGGGCGAGAACCGCAGCACCCGGCCGCCGACCACCGTGATCAGCACGTTCCTGGCCCGCAGCTCGGCGACCACCGCGTCGGGATCGACGCCGTCGGCCAGCTCCAGCCCCTGCAGCAGCCCGCGTCCTCTGGCGGCCACCGCGGCGGGCGTCCCGGCGTCGGAGACCAGGTGGTCCAGCCGCTCCCTGAGCATCCGCCCGGCCGACTCGGCGTTCTCGACGAGCTTCTCGTGATCGAAGACCTCGAGGACGGCCAGCGCCGCCGCGCAGGCCAGCGGGTTGCCGCCGAAGGTGCTGGCATGGCTTCCCGGCGGCAGCCCCCCGGCCAGCCGCTCCGCCGCCAGCACCGCGCCCATCGGAAACCCGCCCGCGATCCCCTTGGCCACCGAGCAGGCGTCCGGCACGGCCCCGCTCCACTCGTGCGACAGGAACCGGCCGGTCCTGCCGTATCCCGTCTGCACCTCGTCGAGGAAGAGCAGCGCACCCGCCTCGTCGCAGATCCGCCGCACCCCGGCGAGGTAGCCGTCGGCGGCCTCAACGATGCCGGCCTCGGCCTGGATGGTCTCCAGGACCACGGCGGCCGTGTCCGCGCCGACCACCGCCCGCAGGGCGTCGAGATCGTTGTACGGCACGTGCCGCACGCACCCGGCCATCGGCTCCATCCCGATCCTGTACCTGGCCTGCCCCGTGAGGCTGAGCGAGCCGAGCGTGCGGCCGTGGTAGCCGGTCCTGGAGGAGACGATCGTGGTCCGCAGGAAGTCGCCGCGCTCGAAGTGGTGGCGGCGGGCCAGCTTGATGAGGGTCTCGTTCGCCTCAGTGCCGCTGTTGACGAAGAACGAGCGCGGGAAGGCTGTTCTGCGGCGGAGCTCGGCGGCCAGGCGGACGGCGGGCTCGGTGGTGAACAGGTTGGAGGCGTGCATGAGGCGGGTGGCCTGGCGGGAGATCGCATTCAGCAGTGTGGGATGGCCGTGCCCGATCGAGGTGACGGCGACGCCGCCGCTGAGGTCCAGGTAGGCGGTGCCGTCCAGGTCGTACACGTGGCGCCCCTGGCCGCGTTCGAGCACCAGCGAAGGCGGCCGGTAGGCGCCCAGGGCGGTCGTGCCGGCGGCCGCCAGGAGATCGTTCTGCCGGGTCACGCGGCCACCACCGTGAAGAGCTCGTGCGCCTTGCCCAGGTTCGCCGCCACGTCCTCGGGAGAGTCGCCGGTGACGACCGCGTACCCGAGGTTCTGGCCGCCGAGCTCCGACGGGGCGTCGATGTGGTCGCCCGGGGCCCGCCACACCTGCGCGTCGACGACGTCGGGGAGCGTCATCAGCTCCCGCGCGGAGCTGATCCGGCTGATCCGCCCGCGCGCCCCGGACACCAGGAACCATCCGCCGGCGTACTGGTGCGAGCGGATGTCGGGCCGGTAATCGGGGTCGATCTCGCTGCGCGCCCACACGTACGGCAGGCTGATCCCGAAGGCGGCCCGATACATGGGCACCGCCCACGCGCCGGGCATGCGCGCCGCGGTCTCGCCGAAGACCAGGCTCCCGTCCTGGCGGAGGAAGAACTCGGTGTGCGTGACGCCGGTCCGCATGCCCAGCCCCGTCACCACCGCGCGGGCGGCGTCGAGCAGCGCGTTGTGCGGCCCGGCGGGCGCCCCGGCGAGCGCGACGCTGCCGACCGGATAGTCGTGATAGTTGTCCAGCAGCGTGTGCGTGTAACGCGACACCGCCTCGAACAACACCTCGCCCTCCCGCAGGAGGATGTCGACGTGGTACTGCTCGCCGGCCACGAACGACTCGGCCCGGTAGTCGTGCCTGCGGTCCCTGATCAGCCCCCACACCTCGCCGAGCTCCGCGCGGGTGCGGACCTTGTGGGTCCCGCGGCAGGAGATGCCGTCGTACGGCTTCAGCACGAGCGGGTAACCCACCTCCCGCGCGAACCGCTCGATCGTGCCCAGGGTGTGCGGCATCGCCCAGGACGCCGTCGCGATCCCCAGCTCGGCGACCCGGGCCGTCATCGCGTCCTTGTCACGGAAGTGCACGCTGTGCTCCGGGCGCAGGCCCTTGATGCCGGCGTGCTCGCGCAGGGCCGCCGCGAGCTCCACGTCGTGTTCCGTCGTGGACAGCAGTCGCAGTACGGGGTGGCGGGCGGCGATGGCCGACACCTCCCCGGCCAGCACCTCCTCGTGACCGGGCCCCGGATCGTAGTGGCGGTAGCCGTCCACCGGCGCGTCCGCCAGCGGGGTGCCGCGCGGCGCGAGGCAGAAGGACAGGCACCCGGCGTCGCGGGCGGCGCGGGCGAAGTCCTCCAGGATCTCCCGGTGGAGCGGCTTGCTCTCGCGGTACAGGAAGACGACCGCTGCTCGACGTGTCATGTGCTCTCCGTTTCTCACGCGTTGATCTCCTGCCATTCCTGCAGCCGCTGCAGCGTGAAGATCTCCTGTACGGGGACGATCCGCCTCTCCAGATGCGCCGACGATCCCTGCTCCCTGATCGACCGGAAGGTGCTGCGCAAGGACTCCACCGTGGCGCGCAACCCCTGGTTGGCGTAGATCACGACGGAGACGCCCGCCTTCGCGATGTCGTCCGCGTGCCAGTCGGGGTAGGTGGTCGGCACGATCACCACGGGGCACAGGTCATCCCATTCCTCCAGGAACCGGCGTATCTCCGCATTGGTCCCGGCCTTGGAGTGCACCAGCACCGCGTCGGCGCCGGCCTGCGCGTAGGCGCGGCAGCGCCGCACCGCCTCATCCACTCCCAGGCCGCTGATCAGGGCCTCGGTGCGGGCGATCACATAGAAGCCAGGGGTGGACTGCGCGGCCTTGGCGGTCGCGATCTTGTGCGCGAACGCGTCCATGTCCAGGAGGGTCTGCTCGGCGACGGCGAAGCTGTTGATCTTGGGGAACAGCTTGTCCTCGATGCAGATGGCGGTGATGCCTGCCCTCTCGTACTCGTGCACCATGTGGGCGACGTTCATGCTGTTGCCGAAGCCGGTGTCACAGTCGGCGACGACGGGCACCGGAATCGCCTTCTGGATGTTGGCCGCGGCCTCCAGATACTCGGTCATCGTCAGCAGGCTCGCGTCGGGGAGCCCTCTGGCCGCCGAGATCTCGAAGCTCGACGCCCACACGGCGTCGAAGCCCGCCTCACCGGCGAGCAGACCGCCCAGGGCGGAGTGCACGCCGGCCACGCGGACCAGGTCACCACGCTCCATGACGCGGCGGAACGGTACGTACGACTGCTTGATCATGTGTGTTTCCCATCTGTACGGATGACCGGCGGGAGCGGTACATGGCCAGGCTCAGGTGCCTGCCGATCGCGCCGAGAACAACGAAGAGGACGGCCAGCGCCAGCCAGCCGATGCCGCCGAGCCCGGCGACCAGCCAGGTCACCAGCGCGGGACCGGCCGTCTGCCGGAGCCCTTTGCGCAGGGAGAAGATCCCCTGGTGCTCGCCCTGCCGGCCAGGCGGCGGCAGCTCGAAGGAGAGCGTGAAGGAGCCCGCCGTCTGCAGCAGCTCGCCGGCCACGAGGAGCAGGCAGGCCACGGCCAGCGCCCACCCGGCCGCGGCCGTCACCACGGAGCCGCTGACCGCGGCGACGGCGCAGGCGGCGCCGAGGAGGATCCCGGCCAGGAGCTGGAGCCTGCCCGCGTCGGGAACCGTCGCGGTGCGGCGTCCCGCGGCGACCTGGAAGAGCACGACGGCGGTCGTGTTCAGCGCCAGCAGCAGCGAGTTCAGGCTGGCCGGCAGGTCCGTGTGGGTGACGATCCACAGCGGGAAGCCCAGCGTCATGATGACGACGTGCAGCTCCATCCCGCCGTTGACCAGCGTCAGCAGGACGAACCTGGGATCCGGCCGGACCCGCCGCCCGGCGGCCGGCTCGGTCCGGCTCACCCTGGCGCCGTTGGGCTTGGCCGGGGTGGCTCTGTCGCCGTGCGGCTTGGCCGGGGTGGCTCTGTCGCCGTGCGGCTTGGCCGGGTTGGCTCTGGCGCCGTCCGGCAGACGTGCCGCGATGGCCGCGCAGGCGAGCTGGGCGGCCGCCGTGGCCAGGACGACCACGTAGAACGCCGCCCGCGTGGCGGTGACCAGCGCGCCGGCCGCCAGTGCCGCCCCGGCCACGAAGCCGAGGTTGTAGATGCTGCGCAACTGCCCTCGTACCTTGGCCGCGTCCTTCCCCCCGACGGCGAAGGTGAGCGTCGCGCGCAGCGGGTCGGCCGCTCCCTCGCACACCGCGATCAGGCTGCTCACGATCAGGAAGGGCAGGATGGAGCCGACACCCGCGTACAGCGCGAACAGCGGCCCCGACACGACGTAGGACACGATGAGCAGCCGCCGGGCGCCGACCCGGTCGGCGAGCCGGCCCACCGGCACGCTGACCAGCACCCCGCACAACCCCGCGACGCTCAGCGCCACGCCTACCTGCCCCGCCTCCATCCCCGCCACGGTCGTGAAGAACACGACACCGGAGGCCAGGAAGACGCCCGTTCCCATGGACTGCACGCAGGTCAGGGCGGCCAGCACCCGTGGCGGGCCGGCGGCGGGCAACAGCTCAAGCAACCACTTCCTGACCCCCACCGTCGCCTACCCCCTCGTCCCTCCTGGAACGATCCCGTCGGGGATCAGCCTCCATCGTCGAAAGGCGAACCGCTGTCCCCAAGGTTCGGGATGGCGGCAGGTGGCGGGTTGCGGTGAGACTGTCGACAGGCCCCTGTCCATATGGCGCGGCGAGGTCCGCCCGGGGTGCCAAGCCCGGCGGGCTCGGCACGGGCACGCCTTCGTCTGCCGTTCGGGGCATCGGCCGCCTCCTTTCTCGCGAAACCGCAAGGCTCACAAACGGGATTGCAAAACCGTTGCGGCTGCGATTGCGGAGAGCGGAGGGCGGTGGTGAGCACGGAGGTGCCAGGTGCGGCGGCTACTCGGTGCCGGCCACGCCGATCAGATGCCCCTCCGGGTCGGTGAACCGGCCGATGACGAGCGTCCCCGGCGTGCCCTCGGGGCCCATCAGGCGCTTGCCGCCCAGGCTCTCGGCCTTCCTGAGCGCCTCCTCCACGTTGGGCACGCCGACGTAGAACAGCACGTGGCCCTCATAGCCCACGCCGCCGCCGACGCCCCCGTTGATGCCCCCACCGTCCCCGGTCGTGCTCCCGTCCACGAACCCGTAGTGGCCCGGCGCGGAGACCTGCTCGGTGGCCGCGTCGCCGGTGTGGAACTCCCAGCCGAACAGGTCGCCGTAGTACTCGCGCAGCTTCGCCGGGTCGCGGCCGATGATCTCGAAGTGCACCACAGGCTGTCCCATATCGGTCCTCTCTCCATGTTGTCGGTCCATGTAGGGACACGAGCGGGCACCGGAACTCATCGGTGGCCGTGGCCCGCGCCCGAGCGACTGCGCGGCCAGGTCGAGGAGAACCTGCGCCAGCTGGGCCGTGACCAGCTCGCCGGCCGCAGGGGTCGCACGTGCCGGCCATCCCGGGCACCGGCGATCCCGGCCACCTGGTCGTCAACGTCGCGGCCGGGGCGCTGCGGTTGTCGGAGGAGGAGATGGCGGCGATCGACCGCGTTCAGGAGGATGAGCGGTAACTCGCCCGCCCCGGGGATGACTTTCTCCTGCTGAGAAATGGTCAATCGTCGAATGGAGACGTTCCGGAACGGCTTTGTGCGGATATATCGCGGACGTGCCGATGGCCCCGTGAACGTGCCAGGCCCGGCGTGGGATAGTTACTCGGAGATGCCTGCATTACGTCCGCTTCCGGCCCATTCTCGCTCGTCGGCCTGGGAGTCCGGCGTGGTACGTATCTCGCCCATCCGCGTTCCCGAGGACGCGTACGAGATGACAGTGACCGACTGGCTGGAGATTCAGGTGGAGGGCGAGATGGCAGATGTGGACGTATGGGTGTATGCGCTGTCCAGCGTGGAAGGAACTCAGCAGCGGGTAACGGTCCACCTGTACGGAGGCCAGTCGCTCAAAGGAGCCGTCGTCGAGTTGGACCGCTCGCGTAACACCGTCGTACTCGACGAATACGCGCAGGGATCGGCCGCGACGCGACACGAATCCCCCGTGCACACGATCCTGCTGACAGCGGTCCAAGCCGTCACCGTCCACAAACAGGATTAGGCGAAGGCGCCGAACCTGGGTCAGCTGGTGGGGGTGGCTTGCCGGGTGTAGGAGACGAGACGGTCGATCTCGGTGTAGCCGGCCGCCACGAAGAGGTCCTGGTCCGGCTCCGGGTCGCCGGCGGCGTACAGGATGGTCTCGGAGGCTCCGTGCTCGCCCAGGATGGTGCCGACCTCTCGCAGCAGCGCGCGTTCGAGCAGCGCGTCCGTGTGCCGGGTGTCGCCGCCGAACCACCACACGACGCCGTGGCCGTCCACCGGCTCCTCGACGACGAGTTCGGCTGAGCAGTCGTCGCCGTGGGCCTTGAGCCACCATCCCGGGGGTGTCATGCTGCTGACCACCTCGACCCGCAGGTGGGCGGCGGTGTCGATCTCGGGTGGCGCCGAACGGCGCAGGTATCGCCAGGAAGCGCGTCCGGTGAAGCCGGCGTGTTCGAGCACCTTGGCGGTGACGGGACGGCGACCCGTGGGCAGGGCTCCCAGGCCGAGGCCCGGCGCGGAGGTGAAGGCGTCGATGGCCTTCCTGCCGCCGAGGGCGCGCAGGGTGTGGTCGACGAGGGTTTCGACGACGTCCAGGACCTCTCGCCCGTGCAGCCACAAGATCTGGCCGGTGTTGTGGTGCCTGTGCGTGGCGTAGGACACCGCACCGGCGACCTGGCCGTCCGCGTCCATCAGAACGTCCGTCCTGGGGTGCTGAAGCCCTGCCCAGGGGGCGGGGTCGCGGTGCGAGGTCCCGGCCAGGGCTTCGTCGAGCGTGGCGGGCGTGCACACCAGCTGGCCGGGCAGGCGGTCGGCGTCGGCCAGCGAGAGCACGGCCTCCCGGTCCGAGGCGCGGTAGGGGCGCATGCGCAGGCTTCTGTACACGGGAGAGCGGCAGTAGGCGAGGATCTCGCTCGCCGACAACGTGTTGCCCGTCCGCGCCGCGGTCGCCATCGCGGCCGTGGCGATGGGCGCGGAGGTGTCCGGCGGGATGACCAGGAGCAGGAATCCGTCCTGGTCGTCGAGGATCACGTGGATCACGTCGGACGTCGCCGGCAGGCCGCTGACCCGCAGGAAACGACCGTCGATGAGAAGGTGCGCCGGGACGTCGTCCCATGAGGTCAGGTCGAGCCGGACCCGCAGGACGGGGCCGAGCCGGTCCTGCAGGAGGTTGACCAGGGCGGACAGTTCACGGCTGAGATCGGTGGAGCAGGGCCACCAGGCTCCGTCGAGTGTTCCGTCCCGGGTCAGTGTCGGCTCCAGGAACACCCGGGCCGGCCGGAGAGCGGTGGGCGCGATGAGGTGAGGTTGATTCGGCAACTGGTGTGCCGCCTGTCTCCGGTGCGAAGCACCGGCTGCGCCCGAGGCGATGCCGACACGGTTGCCTGCATGCGGAAGTCTCAGGTGAACTCACCATACGCCTCCCCTTACGCCTTGAACGACCACGCGTGGGGAGAGGAAACGTGCCCCTCGACGAACCGAGGGGCGCGCCCCGCTACAACTTCTCGAGCTTGGCGTACGGCGCGGTGAGCCGGTACGTCTCCGAGCCGAAGTCGACGACCACGGCAACGTTCTGGTGGACGGCGATGACCCGGCCGAGACCGTACTTGTCGTGGCTCACCCGGTCTCCCGCGGCGAACTGCTCGATCGGGGGCGGAGGCACGTCGGGGACGTTGAAGGGGCTGGCAGGCAGGCGTCGCCGGGCTGCGGCTTGATGAGGCCTCATTGGGACAATTATGGTCGCTATCGGTAGATAAAGCGACCTATAACGTAAGATCCTAGTGGATGTCACCCCGCTGCGGTCTGGGCGCGGAGGCGGGACGCCCTCCCCGGCGCCGGGGAGGTCTCGCGGGCGCGGCGGCGATGACCTTGGGGCCGGTTAATCGGTAAACGTAAAGCGGCTTAATATTCTTTACCGCGTATTTGGTACTACTTCCATATGCGAGGCCGCGTCGACCTGACCGTGCCGGTAAACAGGCAGGCTCCACTCCAGCCCGGTCATGTGCAGAAGGTCCCTGGTATGTGTGCTCGGCCGCGTCAGGGCCAGGACGATGTCCATCGCTCTGGCCCTGCGCTGGATGCCGACCAGCACCCCGAAGCCGGACATGTCGCGGAAGGAGATGTCGGACAGGTCGCAGATGAGGGTGCTCTCGCTGGTGGGCAGGGCCGCGAGCAGGCGGCGGCGCATGGCCTCGCTGGAGAAGATGTCGATGTCGCCGTGCAGCTGAATGATGGTGGCGCCGGGTTTGTGAGGTGTGGACGTCATGACGGGCCGCCTGCCTCGGTGCTCGGAGAGGACCGATAGTCGACTATCGCCGTGGGCGACGTCGGCTCGATTGCCGGCATACGGGGGCCCCGGTGCAAGGAGCTTACGCCGTCATGTCCAGATGCGCCCCTGACCGTTGAACAGCGCTCCAGCCTGGTTCGACGTCGATCGCCGTGGGGCGTGTGCCGTCATAGGGCGTCGCACGGATCGATCTGTAGGGTTGGACGATCAACGCGGCATCGAGAGGGCGGGCGTCATGGATCTTTCTGGCGTGGGCGTGTGGAGTCATCACCTGCGTTACGGCGATCAGGGCGAGGCCGCGGAAGCGGCGGCCGAGCTCGAAGAGCTGGGATTTCGCGCACTCTGGATGCCGGACGCCGGCGGGCCGGTCTTCGACGCCGTGGGCAACCTGCTGACCGCGACCAGCCGGATCGTCGTGGCCACCGGGATCCTGAACCTGTGGATGCACGCGCCCGCCGACGTCGCCACGTCCTTCGCCGCGCTCTCCTCGGCCCACGGTGACCGGTTCCTGATGGGCATCGGCGTGAGCCACGCCGTGGCGGTCGACGCGAGGGAGCCTGGGCGCTACCGCAAGCCGCTGGCGGCGATGAAGACCTTCCTCGACGAGCTCGACCAGGCCGACCCGCCGGTGCCCGCCGAGCGCCGGGTGCTGGCCGCGCTCGGCCCGAAGATGCTGAGCCTCGCGGCCGAACGGGCGCGCGGGGTCCATCCCTACCTGGTCACGACCGAGCACACCCGGCGTACGCGCGAGATCCTGGGCGAGGGCCCGCTCCTGCTCCCGGAACAGACGGTGATCCTCTGCTCGGGCGCGGAGGAGGCGCGCGAGCTCGGAACCGACTGGTTGCGGCGCTATCTCGACCTGCCCAACTACGCCAACAACCTGCTGCGTCTCGGGTTCTCGGCCGAGGACCTGGCGTCGGTGAGCGACCGCCTGTTCGACGCCGTGATCGCGTGGGGCGACGAAGAGGCGATCAAGCGCCGGGTGGACGAGCACCGCGCGGCCGGCGCCGACCACGTGTGCGTGCAGGTGATCACCGCCGACCCGAACGCCTTCCCCCGGGAGCAGTGGCGCCGCCTCGCCGCCGCACTCGGCTGAGCGATGGTTACCTCGTGATTACCAGGTAAGGAAAAAGTGCGATATAGGCGGGTGAGGCGCAGGGGTGCATGCTGATCCCCATGACCATCATCAGTCATGTGGACTATGCCCCCTTTCCCGCCGACCCGCACAACTACAAGCCGGACTCCCGCTATTCTCTGGTGCTCGATCCGGTTCGCCAGGACGGCGCCTACGTGAAGGAATTGGTGCTGAATTTCGAACACCTCGCCTCGGGCGAGATGATCCCGATTCACGTGCACACCAATGAAGAAGTCCTCATCGTGGACGAGGGCGAGGCGGAAGCCCATTACGACGGAGAATGGCAGCCGGTGGGGCCGGGCGCCGTCATTCTGGTGCCGTCCGGCGTCGCGCACGGATTTCGCAACACGTCAGGGGGGCGCGTCAAGCTGCACGCCGTGTTCGCCGGTCACGTGGTCGGTACGCGGCTCCTGGAGCGCAGCCCGGCGCCCGGCACGGAGAACGAGCCGCTGCCTCCGCCGTCCCTCATCGATTTTCGCGGCCAGGCGGGCGGGTGAGAGCGCTCGCCTGCTCGGCTCGGGCGTCATAGCCGGTGCGGGCCGCGTCGATCTCGTCAAGGTGGGCCTCGGCCCAGGTGACGAGACTGCCCACCGCGTCGAGCAGGGCGTGTCCCATCGGGGTGAGCGTGTATTCCACGCGCGGCGGCATGACCGCGTGGACGGTGCGCGTGATGATGCCGTCGCGCTCCAATTCCCGCAGGGTGACGGTCAGCATGCGATGGCTTATGCCGTCTATGGCACGGCGGAGCTCGGTGAATCGCCTGGTCTCCGTGCCGAGCTCGGATATCACGGGCAGCGACCATTTGTCGCCGACCCTGTCGAGCATTTCCCTGGCCCGGCAGGCCGCCTCGCTGTGAGCTGATCCCATGGCCATTCCCTCTGCTTCGAGGCCGGTTTCCCGGCGCCGGGCTTTCCCGAACATCTCACCACGAGGCAGTGTGCGTGCGTTGGAGACCGCCCGTGCGCGCATTGGCGACTCCCTCGCTCCGAGCGCCTCTACCGTTGCCCACAGTGACAGAGGTGTCACGGATGGAGATCGCCATGGTGGAGCCGCGTACCTAGAGGAGAGCTCGGAAATGCGTACCGACATGCTGATCGGGGGCGAGTGGTCCCCAGGTGGAGGCCCCGTCTTCACCTCCCTCAACCCCGCCACCGGAAAGGTGCTCGCCGAGCTGCGCGAGGCGACGGAGCCGGACGTCGACGCCGCGGTGCGCGCCGCCGCCGCGGCGTTCGACTCGGCCGAGTGGGGTGGGCTGCTGCCCGCGGCGCGGGCGAAACTCCTGCTGCGGGTCGCGGACCTGCTGGAGGAGCACACGGAGGAGATCGCCCGGCTGGAGACCCAGGACCAGGGACAGCCGTTCAACGTGAGCGCGGGCTTCTCCGTGCCCAACGCCGTGGAGCACTTCCGCTACTACGCCGGCTGGGTCACCAAGATCACCGGCGTCACCGTGCCGTTGTCCGTGCCGGACGTCGACTATCGCAGCCGCCGCGAACCGCTGGGCGTCTGCGGGCTGATCACGCCGTGGAACTTCCCCCTGATGATCCTGGTGTGGAAGCTCGCGCCGGCGCTCGCGGCGGGCAACACCGTGGTGATCAAGCCCGCCGAGCAGACGCCGCTGTCCACGCTGCGGCTGGCCGAGCTCATCCAGGAGGCCGGGGTCCCGGCCGGCGTGGTCAACGTCGTCACCGGCGGCCCGGACGTGGGCCGCGCGCTCGTACGGCACCCGCGGGTGAAGAAGATCTCCTTCACCGGCTCCACGAAGGTCGGCAGGGACATCGGCGCCGAGTGCGGCCGGACGCTGAAGAAGGCGTCCCTGGAGCTCGGGGGCAAGGCGCCGAGCATCATCGCGCAGGACGCCGACCTCGACGCGGCACTCCAGGGCAACCTGCTGGGCGGGCTGTTCAACTCGGGTCAGGTCTGCGCCGCCTACACCCGCTTCTACGTCGACGCCAAACGGCACGACGAGTTCGCCCACAAGCTCGCCGGGGCCGCGAGCACACTGCGCCTGGGCGACGGCCTCGACCCGGAGGTGCACCTCGGCCCCCTGGTCTCGGCCGAGCAGGTCGAGCAGGTGGAGCGCTATGTCTCCCTCGGCAGGAAGGAGGGCGCCGAGCTGCTGACCGGGGGAGAGCGGCCGGGCGGTGAGCTGGCCGGCGGCTTCTTCTACGAGCCGACCGTCTTCGCGGGAGTCCGGCAGGACATGCGCATCGCCCGCGAGGAGATCTTCGGCCCGGTCCTGACCGTCCTGCCCTACGACGACCCGGAGGAGCTGGCCGTGCTCGCCAACGACAGCGACTACGGCCTGGCCGCCGCCATCTGGTCCCGCGACATCGGCACCGCCAACCGGCTCGCCCGGCAGGTGAAGGCCGGCACCGTGTGGATCAACATGATGCAGGGCCTGGACGCCGCGGCCGCCTGGGGCGGCATGAAGGCCTCCGGCCTCGGCCGGGAGATGGGCTGGGAGGCCATCACGGCCTACACCGAGGTGAAGAGCATCTGGACCAACCTCGCCTGACGCTCACGCGCGAACCCGGTGCCGTGGGCGTCGGCCCGCACGGTCACGGCACCGTTCCATGGCGTGTCCTCACGGCGGAGTACGCGCGCCCCTTCTGATCTCGGCCGCGCTCCGCCCGTACTCCTTGCGCAGGGCGCGGCTGAGGTGGGTGGCGTCGAAGATCCCCCAGCGGGCGGCGATCAGGGCGACACTGCGGCAGGCGAGGGCGGGATCGGCCAGGTCACGCCGAATGCGGTCCAGGCGCTGCCCCCGGATCCAGGACGCCAGCGTGACGCTGCGCCCGTTGAGCACCTTGTGCAGGTAGCGGAGCGAGATGTGGTGGGCGCGGGCCACCGACTCCGGAGTCAGCTCCGGATCGTGCAGACGGCCCAGGCAGTACGTGAGCAGCCGGTCGGCGAGGTCGTCCTGGGCGGGCGCCACCACCGGCTGTTCGGCCAGCGCCGACAGGACGATGGACACCAGCGCGTTGGCCAGGTGCGGACCGCCGCCGCCGATCGTGCCGAGCTCCCCGGCCGTGTCCCGCAGCAGCGTCGCCGCCAGCCGCCGGCCGCCGCCGTCGGTCGGCACCACCGACGCCGTCCGCGTGGGCAGCCGGTCGGCGTGCGCGCCGAACAGCGGGCGCGGGATGCCGAGCACGACGATGTCGAACGGATCCCAGAACCGCAGCTCGTACGGCCGGGTCGTCTCGTAGAGCACGAGGTCGCCGGCGCCTGGCAGGCATTGGCGGCCGTCCTGCTGGACGCCCGCGCGGCCCTTCCCGTGCAGCGCCACCTTGATCAGCTCGCGATCGGCGGACCCGATGAGGGCCCTGGTGCGCCGCACGACGCAGGGGCCGCCGGTGATCCGCGTGATCAGGACGCCGCCGGGCCGGGCGCCGCACAGGGTGCCGCCCGCTCCCGGCGCGGCCGGGTGGATGCGCATGGGCGCGAATGCCTCGGAGGCCAGCTGCTCGAAGCGCTCCACCTGCTCGTTCCCTGTGGTGCGGGTGTGCGGGAGAGAGGGCACGGGGCTGACTCCTCTTCCTCTTCGTGCGCGGGCGGCGCGGTGTCGTCGTGGTGTTGACGCGCGCCGCGGACTCCCTTTGGCCAGTCTGTTCCTCGCCCGCCGGTCTGTCCACGAACAGGACGTGCGGCCGGACGGCGCCTGCGGTTGAAGGTGCGGGTGCGGTGAGGGAGGCTGTCGCGAGTGCGATGGCCAGGCGGCTGGGGGAGCGCAGGCGGGGGGCGGCGCTCCAGGCTTTCGTGGATGCTATGGCAGACCCGTGGATCAAGCCGCTGATGCCGCGGAACTTAGGTATTCAGGCTGGAATGTGCGAAAGGTAGGGTGAGGGCTTGTGACGACGTTTCGGATCAGCGAGGCCGCCGCGTTGCTCGGGGTCAGCTCCGACACCGTCCGCCGCTGGGTGGACGCGGGCCGGCTGCGGGCCGAGCGTGACGAGCACGGCCACCGGCAGGTGAACGGGGCCGACCTGGCCATGTTCGCCCGCGGCCAGGTCGAGGCCGTGGACGGCGCCCGTTCCTCGGCGCGTAATCGCTTTCGCGGGATCGTCACCGAGGTGATCCGGGACGCGGTGATGGCGCAGGTGGAGATCGCCGCGGGGCCGTTCCGGGTGGTGTCGCTGATGAGCCGCCAGGCAGCCGATGAGCTGGGCCTGGAGGTGGGGGTGGTGGCGGTCGCCGTGATCAAGTCCACCAACGTCGTCGTGGAGATCCCCGGCCACGAACGCGTGGCCAGTAGCCTGTGAGGAGCCCTCCTTTGGTGTTCAGTCGTTTTTCCCGGTGGGCCGTGGCCCTTCCCGTCGCGCTGGCGCTCGCGGGCCTGTCCGGTTGCGGCTCCGGCGAACCCGCCGCCTCCACGACGTCAGCCTCCTCGCCGGCCTCCGCCGCCGCCAAAGAGGTGACGGTGTTCGCGGCGGCGTCGCTGACCGGGACGTTCACCGAGCTCGGCAAGACCTTCGAGGCCGCGCATCCGGGCACCACGGTGAAGTTCAACTTCGGCTCCAGCGCGACGCTGGCGCAGCAGATCGTCCAGGGGGCACCGGCCGACGTGTTCGCCGCCGCGAGCCCGGCCACCATGAAGACCGTGACCGATGCCTCCCTGGCGAGTTCGCCGACCACGTTCGTGCGCAACAAGCTGCAGATCGCCGTGCCGAAGGACAACCCGGCCAAGGTGGATGAGCTGAAGGACCTGACCGACGCCAAGGTGAAGGTGGCGCTCTGCGCCGAGCAGGTGCCGTGCGGGGCGGCGGCCGTCAAGGCGCTGGACGCGGCCGGGCTGAAGGTCACCCCGGTCACCTTGGAGCAGGACGTCAAGGCCACCCTGACGAAGGTGGAGCTGGGTGAGGTGGACGCGGCGCTGGTCTACAAGACCGACGTGATCGCCTCTGGCGGGAAGGTGCAGGGGATCGAGTTCCCCGAGGCGGACCAGGCGATCAACGACTACCCGATCGCGACCGTGGCCAAGGCTCCGGCCGGTGACGCGGCCAAGCAGTTCGTCGATCTGGTGTTGTCGCAGCCGGGCAAGGACGTGCTGACCAAGGCCGGCTTCGAGGCGCCCTGACCCGCATGGTCACCTTCAAACGCGCAGAACCGGTGGACCCTCGCGAGGTGTCCACCGGTCACCCGGCGTCGTCCGATCGGGGCCGTCCGCCCTGGATGTTGCTGCTGCCCGCGCTGCTCGGGCTGGCGTTCCTGGTGCTGCCGCTGGCCGGGCTGCTGATCCGGGCACCGTGGTCCACCCTGCTGGAGCGGCTGGCCGAGCCCCAGGTGCTGGAGGCGCTGCGGCTGTCGCTGATGTGCGCCACCGTCGCCACCGTGCTCTGCCTGCTGCTGGGCGTGCCGCTGGCCTGGCTGCTGGCCCGGGTCGACTTCCCCGGCCGGCGCCTGGTCCGGGCCCTGGTGACCGTGCCGCTGGTGCTGCCGCCCGTGGTCGGCGGCGTCGCGCTGCTGCTGGTGCTCGGGCGGCGCGGCCTGGTCGGGCAGTGGCTGGAGGCGTCCTTCGGGATCACACTGCCGTTCACCACGATCGGCGTGATCGTCGCCGAGGCGTTCGTGGCGATGCCGTTCCTGGTCATCAGCGTCGAGGGCGCGCTGCGCGCCGCCGACCGGCGCTTCGAGGAGGCCGCCGCCACGCTGGGCGCCTCGCGCTGGACGGTGTTCCGCCGCGTCACGCTGCCGCTCATCATGCCCGGCGTGGTGGCGGGGGCGGTGTTGTGCTGGGCGCGGGCGCTGGGCGAGTTCGGCGCCACCATCACCTTCGCGGGCAACTTCCCCGGCACCACGCGGACCATGCCGCTGGCGGTCTACCTGGCGCTGGAGACCGAGCCGGAGGCCGCCATCGTGCTCAGCCTCGTCCTGCTGGCCGTCTCGGTGATCATTCTGGCCAGCCTGCGCGACCGGTGGGTGAGCGCGCCATGACCCTCGACGCCCGGCTCATCGTCAACCGGCCCGCCTTCACCCTCGACCTCGCGCTCAAGGTCGCCGCCGGTGAGGTCGTCGCGCTGCTCGGCCCGAACGGCGCGGGCAAGACCACCGCCCTGCGTACCCTGGCCGGGCTCACGCCGCTGTCGCGGGGCGAGATCGTCCTCGACGGGAACCCTCTGCACACGCTGCCCACCGAGCAGCGGCCGATCGGCGTGGTCTTCCAGGACTACCTGCTCTTCCCGCATCTGTCCGCGCTGGACAACGTCGCCTTCGGCGCGCGGTGCCAGGGCGTGCAGAAGGCGGAGGCCCGCCGCGCCGCCGCCGTCCTCCTCGATCGCGTCGGCCTGGCGGAGCATGCCTCGGCCAAACCCCGGCAGTTGTCAGGGGGGCAGGCGCAGCGGGTCGCGCTGGCCAGGGCGCTGGCCGTACGGCCACGGCTGCTCCTGCTGGACGAGCCGCTGGCCGCGCTCGACGCCCACACCCGGCTGGAGATCCGTTCGCACCTGCGCCGTCACCTGAGCGATTTCGACGGCGCAACCCTGCTGGTCACCCATGACCCCCTCGACGCGATGGTGCTGGCCGACCGGCTGATCGTCATCGAGAACGGCTCCATCGTGCAGCAGGGCGCGCCCGCCGAGGTGGCCCGCCGGCCGCGCACCGACTACGTCGCCCGCCTCGTCGGGCTCAACCTGTACCGCGGCCTGGCCGACGGGGCGCGGGTCGAGGTCGGCCAGCTGCTGTTCAGCACGTCGGAACGGCTGGAGGGGGCCGCGTTCGTGGCCTTCCCGCCGGCCGCCGTGGCGCTGTACAGGACCCGGCCGGACGGCAGCCCGCGCAACGTCTGGCAGGCGCGCATCGAGGGCATCGAACGGCACGGCGACAATGTCCGCGTCCACCTCGACGGCCCCATCACCGCCTTCGCCGACATCACCCCGGCCGCCGTCGCCGACCTCGACCTGACCCCCGGTCAGCAGGTGTGGGCATCGGTCAAGGCCACCGAGACCCACGCGTATCCGGCATGAGCACCACGGACAGCGTCCATGAGCGCAACGCCATCTGCCTGGGCGGCCCCTGCCACGGCCTGCTCACCCACATCGATCAGGACATCGGCATCCTGGCCATACCCGTGCCGCGCCGCTCGCCCGACCAGCCCGAGGCTCGCGCCCGCTACCGCATCACCCGGGAGCGGGTGCGCTACTGCGGGCAGGACGAGCCGTACATCGCCCTGCACTGGGCCGACCCGCCGTGTTCCTGCGGCCTGGACCCATGATCGGCGCGCGGGCGGCCGGTTTCTAACGCGCCCGGGTGCTGTAGGAGTGGGCGCCGGCCCCGGCCAGGCCGCCGCCCTCGACGATGAGGTACTCCTCACGGATCGGGGTGCCCTCCAGCCACGATTCGAGGATCTCGCGGGTGCCGGCGGCGTAGCGGGCCTGGGCCGACAGGGACGAGCCGGAGATGTGCGGGGTCATGCCGTGGTGCGGCATCGTCCGCCAGGGGTGGTCGGCGGGGGCGGGCTGGGGGTACCAGACGTCGCCGGCGTACCCGGCGAGTTGCCCGCTCTCCAGGGCGCGGACGATCGCGTCGCGGTCGGCGATCTTGGCGCGGGCGGTGTTGATCAGGTACGCGCCGCGCTTCATGGACGCGATCAGCTCGTCACCGAACAACCCCTCGGTCTCCGGGTGCAGCGGCGCGTTGACGGTCACCACGTCGCAGTGGGGCACCATGGCGGCGGCGTCGGGGTGGAAGGTGAGCCCGAGCTCCTCCTCGACCTCGCGCGGCAGTCGGTGCCGGTCGGTGTAGTGCAGGTGCACGTCGAACGGCTTGAGCCGGCGCAGGACCGCGGTCCCGATGCGGCCGGCGGCGACGGTGCCGACGTGCATGCCCTCCAGGTCGTAGGAGCGGCTGACACAGTCGGCGATCTTCCAGTCGCCGTCCAGCACGGTCTGGTGGGAGGGCAGGTAGTTCCGTACCAAAGAGAGGATCATCATCACCACATGCTCGGCCACGCTGATGCTGTTGCAGTACGTGACCTCCGCGACGGTGATGCCGCGGGTGATGGCGGCGTCGAGGTCGACGTGGTCGGAGCCGATGCCGGCGGTGACGGCCAGCTTCAGCTTGGGGGCGCGGGCGATGCGCTCGGCCGTCAGGTACGCGGGCCAGAACGGCTGGGAGATGACCACGTCGGCGTCGGCCAGCTCGCGGTCGAACTCCGAGTCGTCGCCGTCCTTGTCGGAGGTGACCACCAGGGTGTGGCCGCGCTCCTCCAGGAAGCGGCGCAGCCCCAGCTCCCCGGACACGCTACCGAGCAGGTGCCCGGGGGTGAAGTCGATGCCCTTGGGGCTGGGCAGCGTCTGCCCGCCCGGATAGCCGGTGAGCGCGGGCAGACCGTCGCGCGCGTAAGTGGTCGGGTTGCCGTCGATCGGGTCGTCGTAGAGCACGCACAACACCTTGGCCATGATTCCTGCTCCTCGTCGGTCGGGGTCACCTCACTGTCCGCCGATGGGTCTTCGCAGGTCAAAGCGTTTGTGTCTATCGGGTGATAGGCGCCGTCTATGCCAGGTGGTCACGGGCGAGCCGGTCGAACACCTCACGCAGATCGAGGTCGCGGGCGAGGTCCAGCACGGCCCTGGCCATCGCCGACTCCGGGCCCGTCCCGGCCACGACGAGCCCCACCCGCGGCTCCCGGGCCGCCCGCTCCAGCCGGACCACCCGCATGCCCTCGGGGACACCGAACATGTGCAGCCAGGCGTGCGCGATGACGCTGGACCAGCGGTGCGTCGCCACGTGCGCGAACAGGGCGGAGACGGTGTCGGTCTCGATCGCGGGCACGGCCACCGCTCCGGCCTGGCGGAAGTTGGCGTCCAGGATGCGGCGGTTGCGCATCTCGGGGGCGAGCAGGCACAGCGGCAGCGCGGCGACCTCCGCCCAGCGCGCCACCCGCCGGTCGGCCAGCTCGCCGTCGGACGGGGTGAGCAGCAGGTAGCGCTCCTCGTACAGCGGGCTGGAGCGCACGTCGCCCAGATCCTCCTCGTCGTCGAGGTACGTCATCGCCATGTCGATCTCGAAGTCGGCCAGCCGCCGCGCGATCTCCCGGGACGACAATGACGTCAGCAGCACCCGTACATGCGGATATCGCTCGCAGAACGGCGTGGTCAGCAACGAGGCGGCGGTCAGCGCGGTCGGGATCGCCCCCATCCGCAACGTTCCCGACAACCCCTCGCGCATCCGGGACAGGTCCTGGCGCAGCGCCTCGGCGTCGGCCAGGATGCGGTGCGCCCACAACACCACCCGCTCGCCCTCCGGCGTCAGCCCGGCGAAGCGTTGCCCGCGCAGGACGAGCGGCACGTCCAGCTCGCGTTCCAGCTTGCGGATGGCCGCCGACAACGACGGTTGCGACACGTGACAGGCCGCGGCGGCGCGGGCGAAATGCCGCTCCCTGGCCAGGGCCACCAGATACTCCAACTGGCGCAACAGCACGTCACAGGATGTCGCGTTCGTACCTTCCGCGTCCATCCCCCGCGGTGCGCTGGGCCGCCTTCAGCAGCCCCAGCCGCTGGGGTGTCCGGTGACGGGCATGTCCGCATCCGGTGCGGGTGATAGCGTCTGGCGGGTCATTCGCGCGTGTTGTGGAGCTTTCCGTGGTTGATGAGAGTCCGGTCGTACGGCGGTCACTGTTCTTGCACGCACCGATCCGGCGCAGGCCACGGCAGATGCTGGAGCAGATGTCGCAACTGGTCGACGAGGGCACACCGCCGGACGGGCCCGAGGGGCCGGTGGCCGTGCTGGAACGCCGTCTGGCCGACCTGCTCGGCAAGGAAGCCGCGCTGTTCTTTCCCAGCGGAACGATGGCGCAGCAGGTCGCGCTGCGGATTCACGCCGAAAGGAGCGGACGCCGTACCTTCGCCGCTCACCCGCAGTCGCATCTGGACGTGTGGGAGCAGCAGGGCTACAACGCCGTCCACGGCCTGCGGTTCCACCGCACCGGTGACCCCTTCGAGCTGATGACGGCACAGGACCTGGCGGCGGTCGGCGAGCCGGTGGCCGCCGTGGTGTGGGAGCTGCCGCAGCGCGACCTGGGCGGTGTGCTGCCCGAATGGGATGACCTGTGCGGGCAGGTCGCGCTGGTGCGGGCCTCCGGCGCGGCCACGCACCTGGACGGCGCACGGCTCTGGGAGGCCCAGACGTATTATCGGCGGCCCTTCGACCAGATCGCGGGCCTGTTCGACTCGGTGTACGTCTCCCTCTACAAGAGCCTGCAGGGCGTCCGGGGCGCCGTGCTCGCCACGGACGCGGACACGGTGCGCGCCGCTGAGGTGTGGCGGCAGCGACTCGGCGGCGGGATCGCCGACGCCTGGCCGCTCGCCCTGGCCGCCATGGTCGGCCTCGACACCGTGGCCGCGCGTATGCCCGCCTACCGCGAGCACGCGATCGCCGTCGCCGCGGCGATCAACGCCGACGGCGCCGCCCGCGCCCACCCCGATCCGCCCCAGACGCCGCTCTTCCACATCCACCTGCCGGCTCCCAGACGCGCGGTCGAGCGGGCCGGGTCGGCCCTGCTCGCCGAGCAGGGCGTCCAGCTCTGGGGACGGGTGCGCTCCGCCCCCGATCCGTCCCGCTCCAGCTTCGAGGTCACGGTCGGTGAGAACGCGATGGAGTTCACGCCGGAGGAGGTGGCGGCCTTCATCCGCGACGTCCTGGCCCGGGCGCGGATCTACGCGTGAACGACAAGAGGTGATCATCGCGGTGGTCGTGCCGGATGAGCGCTCACCCGCTCTGGGGAGATTCACGACCAGGACCACCGCCGGCGGACGTCACAGGAGCGGGAGCAGGTCCCGCGCGTCCGGGTGGGTGTCGAGGGTCATGACCTGGTCCACCAGGCGTTCCCTGCCAGGCGCGAGGCCGTGGAACTTGGCGAGCAACCGCTCGTCGGAGAGCGGGTTGGCGGGGGAGCCGAGCGGGGCGCTCACCCTGGCCCGCCGGACGGCGCCCGAGGTCGTGGTGACGGTCAGCGTCGGCTCGTCGATGCCGCCCATCTCCGGGTCCACCTCCAGGTCGATGAGGTTCATGAGCTCGGCGGCCCGGGGGTCGGCGCGCCGTTCGGGGGCGTAGGCGGCCAGGTCGGCGTCGCCGTACAGGATTCTGGCGGCGATGCCGTACGGCAGGCTCAGCTGCGCGCGGGGGAGGGTGGCGACGTCGCGACCGCCGCACATGCCGGCCACGAGCGGGCTCAGGCGCACGTGGATGCGGGCGATCTCGCCGGCGTGCAGGTCCAGGCCGCCGATCGCGTCGATGGAGGAGTGGGTGCTGCGGCAGGACGCGTACGGCTTGATGGAGCAGCGCGAGATCCGCCACGCCGTGCCGAGGTCGCGCGTCAGTGCGCCGGGGTCGGCCCCGGGGCCCGCGTACGTCCGCAGGAAGCCGCCCCACACGTCGTCGAAGATCCGGCCGGGGCCGTTCGTGCCGGACGCGGCCAGCAGCGCGGCGGTCAGGCCGCCCTCGGCGGCGCGGCCCGCGTGCAGCCGCTTGCTCGCCGCGCCGTCGTGCACGAAGGCCCACAGGCCGCCGGAGAAGCCGGCCGCCAGCCCCAGCGCGTGGGCGGCTCGCGCGCTGTCCAGCCCCAGCAGCCGCGTGCTTGCCGCCGCCGCGCCGAAGGTGCCGCAGGTGCCCGTCGAGTGCCAGCCGGCCTCGTTGTGCGCGGCGTAACCGCCACACGCCTCCAGCGTACGGCGGGCCACGTCGTACCCCAGGACGACCGCCTCCAGCAGCTCGGAGCCGCTGACCGGGCGGTCGGCGAGGCTGAGGCAGGCCAGCGCGGCGGGCACCACCACGGCCCCCGAATGATCGCAGCCGCCGGTGTCGTCGAGTTCGAGCGCGTGCGCCGCGACGCCGTTGAGCAGTGCCGCGTCGCGTGGCGCCACGCTCAGCCCGGTCCCCCAGACGGGTGCGTTCCCGGGACCGGCCAGGCCGGGGGCGGGGGTGGAGACCCCGGCCAGAGCGGCACCCAGCGTGTCGAGGAGGTGCCGCTTGGCCCGCTCGACCACGTCGGGCGGCAACGGCGGGGGCTTGGCGACGAGGTCGGCGAGCGGGAGGAGCGGCGTCATGAGGTCAGCTCCGCGAAGAGGTCGGCGAGCGGGAGGAGGAGTGGTGTCATGAGGTCAGCTCCGCGAAGACGTCGGCGGGATGGCCGGGTTCGTTGCCCGTGCGGGTGGCGCGCCAGTGGTCGGCCACCTGACTGCCGGTCGCGAACCACACGCCGGGCCGCTCGCGCATGACCGACAGCAGCGAGCGCAGGAGGGCGATGCGGCCGGGCGTGCCGATCACCTCGGGCTGCAGGCGCAGCACGTAGCAGAGGCCGAAGCGGTGGTAGGCGTCGAACTCCTGGGTCCAGTTCTCCAGCACGGCGGCGTAGGGGGCGATGCGCGACTGCCCGGTGGGGAAGGGCGGGTCGAGGTTGAACATGAAGTAGGGGTGGTCCTCCAGTTCGTGCTGGAGCGGGATCTCCACCAGGCCGGAGGGGTGGAAGTACGGCAGGTCGTCGCCCCGCCACGAGGAGGACCAGTCGATGCCCAGCGCGGGCAGCCCGGCCGCGAGCCCCGGCTTCCATTCGCCGATCGGGGTGCGGAAGCCGCGCGGGAGCGAGCCGGTCACCTCGGCCAGCGCGTCCTGGCCGCGCCTGATCGCGTCGAGCTGCCCGGCGAGGTCGAGCGGGTCGAAGTCCTCGTGCGCGTGGCCGTGGTTGGCGATCTCGTGGCCGGCCTGAAGGACCTCGCGGATCAGCCCCGCGTGCAGGCCGGGCACGAACCACGTCGACGGCACCCCGTCCAGCGCCCCGAGCAGCCGTTCGACGCCGCGGGTCGCGCCGTACCTGCCGACGGACAGGGTTTTGACGCGGTCGTGAGTGCTCGGGTCGGCGGCCAGGATCGCCAGCTCGGCGTCGAGGTCAACGGTGATCAGCACGGCGCAGCGCGCCTCATCCGGCCAGGTCATGTGCTCACTGATGACCTCGGCAGGCTCAGTCATGTCGCTCCTTCCACCAGGTGGCCACGTCCCTGCCGGTGGCGAACCAGACGTCGTCGTGCCCGCGCATGTGCTCGAACAGCCGCTCCAGCAGCAGGATCCGGCCCGGCTTGCCGGACACCTTGGGATGCCACAGCGTGCTCAGGCACAGCCCCTCCGCGTGGTAGCCGTCGAACTCCCGCTTGTAGTTGTCGAGCGTCGAGCCGTAGCCCGCGATGCGGTCCAGCCCGGCCGGGTAGTCGGGGCGGCGGGTGTAGGCGAGGTAGGCGTAGTCGTCCATGTCCCAGCGGACCGGGATCTCCACCAGCCCGCCGGGGTGCAGGTAGGGGCGGTCGTCGCCGCGCATCGAGCTGGAGTAGAGGAACCCCTCCTCGGCCAGGATCCGCGCGGTCACCGGCGACCAGTCGCCCGACGGTGTGCGGAAGCCGACCGCCTCGACGCCGAGCACGTCCATGAAGATCGCCTGGCTGCGCGTGAGGATCTCGCGCTGCTCGGCCTCGGTCCTGCCGTAGTACGGCTCGTGCCGGTAGCCGTGGTGCGCCATCTCGTGCCCGCGTTCCACGATCGTGCGGCATCGCTCCGGCCAGGTCTCCACTACCCAGGCGGGCGTGTAGAAGGTGGCGGGCAGCTCGAAGGCGTCCAGCAGGTCGAGGATCCTGGGCAGCGCCCGCCACGGCCCGTAAGAACCGAGCGTGAAATATTCGGGCTTGTCCCAGATGCTGCCGTCCAGCATCGCGCCGCCCGTCGGCCCGTCGAGGTCGAAGGCCAGCGACACGCAGGACTTCTTCTGGTGCGGCCAGCGGCTCACGGGCGGCACGACCTCATTTGGCGGTTCCGTTGAGGGTGACCTGCTTGATGGCGTTGTCCTTGAGGCCCCACTTGTCGAGCAGGCGACCGTAGGTGCCGTCCGTCATGAGGGCGCCGAGTGCCTTGACCACCGCGTCGCGCAGGCGCGGGTCCTGCTTGCCGAATCCCATGGCCTGGTTGACCTCGGTGAAGGGGTCGCCGATGACGTTGAACTTGCCGGGATCCTGCTTGGCGATGTAGGGGAGGGTCTCGCTGCCCTGGACCGCGGCGTCGAGCCTGCCCTGGGTGAGCTGGGTACGCGCGTCCGCGGAGCCCTCCGTGCCGACCACCTTGACCGGCTTGCCTGAGCAGTTCTGCTCGCTCCACTTCTTGATCTCGCCGGGGAAGGAGGTGCGGCGGCTGGCGCCCACGGTCTTGCCGCACAGGTCCTTCGGATCGGCGACCTTGGAGGTGGAGAAGAACTGCGCGCCCGAGCTCATGTAGCCGACGAGGTCGAGCGTCTTGCGGCGTTCGGGCAGATCGCTCATCCCCGAGAGGATCATGTCGATCCGCCCGGTGGTGACCGCGCTCTGCAACTGCTCGAAGGAGGTCTCCTGCCACTGGATCGTGACGCCGAGCTGTTTGCCGATGGCGTTGCCGAGATCGATGTCGAAGCCGGTGAGCTGGTTGGTCGAGGGGTCCTTGAACTCCAGCGGCGGGTAGTTGGGGACGTTGCCGACCACCACGGTCTTGGACTCGGCGATCTTCGGGGGGAGCCCGCCGTCCGAGGCGGGCTTGAGGTCCTTCGGCGCCTGCGCGGTGCAGGCGGTCACGGCCACGGCGAGGCAGGCGAGGAGGGCGATGGGACGAGACAAAACGGAACTCCTAGAGAACTGCTGAGAGGAAGGTCTTCGTACGCTCATGGGTGGGGTTGACCAGGACCTGGTCGGGGGTTCCCGTCTCGATGACGCGGCCGTCGTCCATGAACACGACCTGGTTCGCGACCTCTTTGGCAAACCCCAGCTCGTGGGTGACGACGACCATGGTCATGCCGGAGCCGGCCAGGTCGCGCATGACCGCCAGCACCTCGCCGACCAGCTCGGGGTCGAGCGCCGAGGTGGGCTCGTCGAACAACATCAGCCGCGGCCGCATCGCCAGCGCGCGGGCGATCGCGACCCGCTGCTGCTGCCCGCCCGACAGGGTCGAGGGGTAGGCGCCGGCCTTGTCCTTCAACCCCACCCGCTCCAGCAGCTCCAGCGCGCGGGTCTGGGCGGTGTCGCGCGATTCGCGCAGCACCCTGATCGGGCCCTCGACCACGTTCTCCAGCGCGGTCATGTGCGGGAACAGGTTGAAGCGCTGGAACACCATCCCGATCGGCCGCCGTTGCCGGGCGATCTGGGCGTCGCTGAGCTGGTGCAGCCTCCCGTCGCGCTCCACGTACCCGAGCAGCTCGCCGTCGACCCAGGCGGCGCCCTCGTCGATCGTCTCCAGCTGGTTGATACAGCGCAGGAACGTGCTCTTACCCGATCCGGACGGCCCGATGACGCACAACACCTCGCCCGTGGCCACCTCCAGCGAGATGCCCTTGAGCACGTGGTTGGCGCCGAAGCGCTTGTGCACGTCGACCGCTTTGATCATTTCTTCACCCCTCGGGAGAAGCGGCGCTCGACGACCAGTTGGCCCAGGCTGAGGATGCTGACCACGATCAGGTACCAGAACGTCGCCACGAACAGCAGCTCCATGACGCGGTTGTTGGCGTAGTAGATGTTCTGGGCGCTGTGCAGCACCTCCTGGTACTGGATCGCGCTGGCCAGCGACGTGAGCTTCACCATGCTGATGAACTCGTTGCCGATCGGCGGCAGGATGACCCGCATCGCCTGCGGCAGCACGATCCTGCGCAGCGTCTGGAAGCGCGTCATCCCGATCGCCTGCGCGGCCTCGGTCTGCCCCTGGTCGACCGAGAGGATGCCGCCGCGCACCACCTCGGCGGTGTAGGCGCCCTGGCAGATGCCCAGCCCGAGCAGCGCGGCGACGAACGGGGTCATCAGGTCGACCGTGCGCGCCTCGACGATGCCGGGGATGACGAAGTAGGGGAAGACCAGCGCCAGGTTGAACCAGAGGAACAACTGCAGCAACTGCGGCGTGCCGCGGAAGATCCACGTGTAGAGGTACGAGACGCCGCGGGTGACCGGGTTCTGCGACATCCGCATCACCGCGAACAACACGCCCAGGGCCAGCCCGACGATCATGGCCAGCACGGCCATGACGATGGTGTTGACCACGCCGGTCAGGATGGCCTTCGCGGTCAGGTACTGCCCGACGACGCTCCACTCGATCTGCCCGCCGGCGAACGAGACGACGATCGCCACGAGGACGGCCACCACGACGATCGCCGCCACGTACCGGCCGTAGTGTTTGCGCGCCACCCGGGGCAGGTGGGCGACATCTGTGGACATGGGGGATCTCCTCACGAGCGAGAGGTCAGCGCGGGTGACAACACCCACAGGACTCGGGTGACCTCGTCGCCGGGGTTGACGAAGGTGTGGGGGGTGTCGCCGGGGAACAGGAACGAGTCGCCCTCGCGCATCTCGACCCGCTCGCCCGAGGCCTCGATCGTGAACAGCCCGTTGAGGACGTGCACGAACTCGATGTCGACGGGAAGCGAGTACGGCTCGTGGCCCGACCCGCCGCCCGGCTCGATCTCGCTGAGCAGGACCAGCAGCCGGCTCTCGTCCTTCGGCGTCAGCTGGTACTCGGTCATGCCGTTGCCGCCGAACTCGAGCCAGGCCCGGCTCTCCGACCTGACCAGCCGCCCGCCCGAGCCGTCGAACAGGTCGGCCACGTCCAGGTCGAGCGCCTTGCACAGGCGCAGCAGGGAGGCGACCGAGATGGACACCTGGCCGCGCTCGAACCTGGACAGGAAACCCTTGGTGAGCCCGGCCCGCTCGGCCACCTCGGTCAGGCTGAGCCTGCGCCGGCGCCGTAGCTCGCGGGCCCGCGGGCCGAGACCGGGCGAGTCCGGAATCGAGATCACGTCGCGGGTCCCCGGTATTCGCGTGCCCAGGCGCGTTGCCGCGCCAGCACGCCGGTGAGACGGTCGATCTGCTCAAGGACCCGCTCAGGTGAGGTGGCGCCGTAGCCGGTGCGCGCGGCGAGGGCCGCCTCGACGGTGAGGTGCGGACGCACCTCCGGCGTCAGCCGCACGTCCACCGCGGCCAGGTCCGCCTCCGACAGCTCGTGCAGGTCCAGACCCTTGTCCTCGCACGTTCGCACGAGCGCGCCGGTGATCTCGTGGGCCTGGCTGAACGGCACGCCGCGGCGCGAGAGCCAGTCGGCCACCTCGGTGGCCAGCGTGAAGCCCTCGGTCGCCTGCCTGCGCAGCTCGTCGACGTTAACCGACAGCGTGCGCACCAGCCCGGCCATGGCCGGCAGCACGATCACCAGGGTGTCCACGGTGTCGAAGACGGCCGCCTTGTCCTCGGACAGATCCCTGTTGTAGGCCAGCGGCATCGCCTTCAGCGTCGCCATCAGGCCGTTGAGATTGCCGAGCAGGCGGCCCGCCTTGCCCCTGGTGAGCTCGGCGATGTCGGGGTTCTTCTTCTGCGGCATGATCGAGCTGCCGGTGGCGAAGGAGTCGTGCAGCTCCACCCAGCGGAACTGGCGCGAGGCCCAGGTGCAGACCTCCTCGGCCAGCCGCGACAGGTTCACCCCCAGCATCGAGGTGGCGAACAGGAACTCGGCCACGTGGTCGCGGCCGGCGACGGCGTCGATGGAGTTCTCGCACGGCCCGTCGTAACTCAGCTCCGCCGCCGACAACTCCGGATGTACGGCTATCGCCGACCCGGCCAGCGCCGCCGAGCCCAGCGGGGAGAAGGCGGTGCGCCGGTCCCAGTCCAGGAGCCGGTCGGCGTCGCGGGCGAACGCCTGCGCGTGGGCCAGCAACTGGTGCCCGAACACGATCGGCTGGGCGGGCTGCAGATGCGTGAAGCCGGGCGCCGTGGTGCGGACGTGCGCGCGGGCCTGCTCCATCAGGGCGTCCTGCAGTCCGGCCAGCGCCAGCACCAGCTTCCTGGCGTGATCGCGCAGGTAGAGCCGCAGGTCGTTGGCCGTCTGGTCGTTGCGCGAGCGGCCGGCGCGCACCTTGCCGCCCACCTCGCCCAGCCGCTCGACCAGGACCCGTTCCAGGAAGGTGTGCACGTCCTCGTCGGAGTCGTTCGGGCCGACGCGACCGGCGCGTACGTCCTCGTCCAGCGTGTCGATCTCGGCCAGCAGCCGCTCCGCCTCGGCCTCGTCGAGGATCTCGGCCCTGAGCAGCTCACGGACGTGGGAGCGCGAGCCCGCCAGGTCGTAAGGGGACATGCGGAAGTAGCTGTCGGGCGCCCGGGACAGGGCGAGCAGGGACGGGTCGGCAGGCGAGCGGAAGCGTCCACCCCAGAGCTGTTCGGACAACGCGGTTGCCTTCCGGTAAACGAGGTTTTCCGACATAGTGGTCTGCGTTGCCAAGGGTGTCAATAGCGCCTTTTGTGCCGAAATATGCTGTTTACAAGGGGAGTTTCATGTCTCAGGGACCCGTCGACGCCTCGCGCGTGCCACGCTTCGCAGGGCCCGACACCTATGCCCGGTTGCCCCGCCTCGACCAGGTGGAGCGGGCCGATGTCGCGATCGTGGGCGTGCCGTTCGACAGCGGGGTCTCCTACCGTCCCGGCGCCCGCTTCGGCCCGGCCGCGGTGCGTCAGGGCAGCAAGCTGATCAGGCCGTACAACCCCGCGCTGGACGTCTCACCGTTCGCCGACCTGCAGGTCGCCGATGCCGGGGACATCGCCTGCAACCCGTTCGACATCGGCCAGGCCATCGACACGATCGAGCAGGCCGCCGGGGAGTTCGACGCCAAACTCGTCACCATCGGCGGCGACCACACCATCGCGCTGCCGCTCCTGCGTGCCGCGCACCGCAAGCACGGGCCGCTGGCGCTGCTGCACTTCGACGCCCACCTGGACACCTGGGACACCTACTTCGGCGCCGAGTACACCCACGGCACGCCGTTCCGCCGCGCGGTGGAGGAGGGCATCCTCGACACCGAGGCACTCAGCCACGTCGGCATCAGGGGACCGCTGTACGGCAAGGCCGACCTGGCCGAGGACCGCAGGCTCGGCTTCGGCATCGTCACCTCGGCCGACGTCATGCGGCGCGGCCCCGACGAGATCGCCGACGCCCTGCGCCAGCGGATCGGCGACCGCCCGCTCTACATCTCCGTCGACATCGACACGCTCGACCCGGCCCACGCCCCTGGCACCGGCACCCCGGAGGCGGGCGGTCTGACCAGCCGCGAACTGCTGGAGATCCTGCGCGGGCTGTCGGGCTGCAACCTGGTCGGCGCCGACGTGGTGGAGGTGGCCCCCGCCTACGACCACGCCGAGATCACCTCGATCGCGGCCGCGCACGTCGCCTACGACCTGATCAGCCTGTTCGCGCTGGGGAAGCGGGCATGAGGACCGGGGGAGACCTGGTCGCGGAGAGCCTGGTCGCGCTCGGGGCCACGACCGTGTTCGGCGAGCCGGGCCAGCACGCGCTCGCCCTGTTCGACGCGCTGCGCCGCGCGCCGCTGCGATACGTCGGATGCCGTACGGAACTGGGCGTCGCCTTCGCCGCCGACGGCCATGCCAGGGCCACCGGGACGGTGACCCCGTTCATGGTCTCCACCGGCCCCGGCGCGCTGGCGACCCTGCCCGCCCTGATGGAGTCGCGCCTGGCCTGCGCGCCCGTGGTCGGGATCTCCAGCCAGATCCCGTCCGACGGGCTGGGCGGCCGCCGGAAGGGATACCTCCACGAGCTGCCCGACCAGGCGGCCTCCTTCCGCGGCGTGGCCACATCGGTCCAGGTCGTGCGGGCGGCCTCGCAGATTCCCTCCGCCCTGGCCCAGGCCTGGGAGGCGGCGCTCAGCGTGCCGCAGGGTCCCGCGTGGGTGGAGATTCCGCAGGACATCCTGCTCGCGCCCACGGACATCCCGCCGGTGGCCGACCTGAGCGTGCGTCCGCGCACGCCGCTGCCCCGCGCCGAGCTGGTACGGCAGGCCGTACAGGAGCTCGACTCCGCGTCGAACCCCGTCATCCTGGCCGGTGGCGGGGTCTCCCTGTCCGGGGCGGGGCCAGAGCTGCTCGCCCTGGCCGAGCGGCTGCGCTCGCCGGTGGCGACCACGTTCGCCGCGAAGGGCGTCTTCCCCCGCGAGCACCCGCTGTCGCTGCGCTCGTGGCTGGAGGACCGGTTCGTCACCGAGTTCCTCGAAGAGGCGGACGTGCTGCTGGTCGCGGGTTCCGGGCTGGGGGAGCTGTCCAGCAACTACCACACGATGCGCCCGCGGGGCCGCGTCATCCACATCGAGGCCGACGCGGGCAAGCTGGAAGCCAACACGAGCGGTTCGCTCGCCGTGCACGCCGATGCCAGGGCGACGCTGGGTACGCTCGCCGTGCACGCCGATGCCAAGGCGACGCTGGGCGCGCTCGCCGCGGCGGTGCGGCCCAGGCAGGGCGACGGTCGCGCGGAAGCGGCCGTGGCTGACGTGCTGCGGCGCGTACACGATCGGCTCAGCGGCCACGAGCAGGAGTTCGCGCTCCTGGAGGCGATCCCGTCCGGCGTGTTGTCGTTCTGGGACATGACCATCCTCACCTACTGGGCGTGGTCGGCCTTCCCCGGCCACATGTGGTCGGCGCAGGGAGCGGGCGGCCTCGGGTACGCGCTGCCCGCCGCGGTCGGCGCGGCGGCCTCGGGACAGCGCGCGCTCGCGATCTCGGGCGACGGCGGCGCGATGTACGGCCTGGCCGAGCTCGCCACCATGCGCCAGCACGACCTGGACGTCACCTGGCTGATCGTCGACGACGGGGGCTACGGCATCCTGCGCGAGTACATGACCGGCGCGTTCGGCACCCCCACCGGCACCGAGCTGGCCAGGCCGGACTTCGCCGGCCTGGCCGCCTCGTTCGGGGTCCCCGCGCGCGTCGCCACGCCCGAGTCCCTGGCCGGGCAGCTCGCCGCCGCCCTGGCCGAACCGGGCCCGAACGTCGTGGTCCTGCACGCCCGCCCTCGCATGTTCGCCCAAACCTAGCCCTGACGCTGTCCGCGCAACCGGACGGCGCCCTCGCATGTTCGCCCCGACCTAGCCCTGGCGCTGTCCGCGGAACCGGACGGCAACCCCCACGCCGGACGCTCCATCGGCGTTCCAGTTCCGAACCGCCGTCTCGAAGCGGAACGGGCCGGAACGGCGAAGGCCCCGGCGGGGTGAATCCGCCGGGGCCCGAGCTGGTCCGTGCCTACGCGGTGCGAACCCGCTCAGGCAGGGACCTCTGAGGCAGGTTGAAGCCTTTGACGAACAACCACACGGGCAGGACCAGGACTTCGAACAGCCCGCCCGGGGCCAGCACGATCATGCCCGGTGCCGTGTCCATGTCCAGGAGACCGAGGAACTCCAGCGGCACCCCCAGCAGGAGCAGCGCGTAGCCGACGAGCCCGAGGACCGCGATGGGCTGAGGGACGATTCTCGAGACGAACAGCAGATAGGTGAACACCAGGCCGCCGATGGACGTGGGAATGTATATCCACAACATCGAGTTGGGCACGGCCTCCAACTGAGTCAGCAGGTAGATGCCGCACGCGGTGGAGACCGCTAACTCGGCGACCCTCAGCAACGGGTACCAAAGGGCCAGCTTCTGGTTGAAGCCCTTGAGGACCCGATACATGAGGAAGCCGATTCCCACCACGGCCAGGCCCGAGCACAGCATGAGCGCCACACCGACCGTCAGCGCCGTTCTGTCGGGGTTGCCGTTGACGAATGCCTGGGTGAGCGTATTGCCGATCATGGCCGTGATCATCTGCACGATGAACAAAGCACCCACCACGACCGCGATTTTCCTGGTTGTCATGACGTAACTGTCCTTTCCTGGGTTGTCGATCCGCTCAGACGGTGATGGCGACTTTCCCTCGTGCCTTTCCCGCGACGAGGTGGCGCATGGCCTCCGGCACTCGATCCAGCGCGTACGTGCTGCCGATGCTCGGCGTCACCTTGCCCGCCTCGATGAGGTCGGCGAGCCGTTCGAGGTCGGCGGTGCGCTCCGTGGAGATGAACCCGGCCATCCGCGGGCCCGCGAACCGCGACAGCACCACGGCGCCCCACTGCCGGCCCATGCCTCCCGTCAGGGAGTCCCCGCCCTCACCGCCGACGAGGACGGCCGTTCCGGTGGGCTTGAGCGCGCGGCGGAGCCGTGACAGGGCGGGGCGCCCCGCGATGTCGACGATCAGGTCGTAGCGGTGGCCACCGTCGGCGAAGTCGTCACGGGTGTAGTCGATGACGTGGTCGGCGCCGAGGGAGCGCACCAGGTCGAGCTTCGCGGTGCCGCACACGCCGGTGACCTCCGCCCCGCAGGACTTGGCCAGTTGCACGGCGTAGCTGCCGACCCCGCCCGAAGCACCGGTGATCAACACCTTCTGTCCCCGCTGGACACGGCCGACGTCGCACACACCCCGCAGGGCGGTGATCGCCGAGACCGGAACCACCGCGGCCTGCTCGAAGGTGGTGTTCGCCGGCTTGCGGGCCAGTCTGTCCTCCCGGGCCACGGTGTACTCGGCGAACGAGCCCTTGCCGACCCCGAACACCTCGTCACCGGGGGCGAACCTGGTCACCGCGGAACCGACCGCGACGACCGTGCCGGCGACATCCATCCCGGGCACCGGTTTCTTCGGCCCGCGGAACCCGAAGGCGAGACGGATCAGGTACGGCCGGCCCGTCATCACGTGCCAGGTGCCCCGGTCGAGCCCGGCCGCGTGCACCCGCAGGAGCACCGTGTCGTCGGTGACCTCCGGCCGGGGGATCCGCGCGAGGCGGAAGACGTCGGCCGAGCCGTAGGCGTCCTGCACGATCGCCCGCATCGTGCCATCCGTCGTGGCCCCGCTGTCGCCGCCGGTCGCCTCGTGCCGCTGGTGAGATTCCATGACTGCTTCCCTTCGTACGATGGTGGTGTTCACGTCGCTGCCCCGCCCACAGGTCCTGCCTGGATGCCGCCGAGGGGCGCGATGGAGATCACTTCGATGTTGACCGACGTCAGATGGGCCAGGACTCCGTGCAGGTGGGAGGGGTCACCGATGTCGCCGACGAGACGGGTGACACCGTCGCGCGCATGGTCGATGGTGAAGTCGTCGAGGAGTGGCCGCAGGAGCCGATCGCTGACTCGGCCTCGGATCACGATCTCGTAGGTGGTTGGCTGGGACATGGCTCGATCATCACGGCGGCAGGCATGACGCGGCCTCACACGGTTCGCCATCTCACCCGGGTGAGGTCCCGGATGTAGGGTCTGGAACGTGAGCGTGGTAGAGGGGACGAGCCTGGCGGCCACGAAGCTGCGCCCACCGGTTCCGCCAGGCCGGTTCGTTCGCCGCTCACGGCTCGACGACATCCTCGACTCCGGCGTCGACGGCCACGCCCGCCTGGTCCTGGTGAGCGCTCCGGCCGGCTCGGGCAAGTCGACCCTGCTGGCGTCGTGGTTGAGCGGCCGGCCGGAAGCCGTCGCGTGGCTGCAGGCGGAGGAGAGCGACTCCGATCCGGCCCGGTTCTGGTCCTACCTGGTCGAAGCCGTCGGGCAGGCTCACCCGGCCGCCGCCATCGACCTCAAGCCGGTCGTGGCCGGCTCGAACGGTGACGACCTCGTCGTTGTGACCGCTCTCGTGAACGCTCTCGCCGCGGTCGCCGGCCCGCTCGTCGTCGTCATCGACGACTACCACCTGATCGACAACGGCAGCGTGCAGCGGGGCATGGAACGCCTCATCGACCTGTGCCCGCACCAGGTCACCATCGTGCTCTCCACCCGGATCGATCCGCCCTTCCGGCTCGGCCGGTTACGGGTACGCGACCAGATCGCGGAGATCCGGGGCGCCGACTTACGCTTCGACACCGACGAGGCCTCCGGCCTGCTGGGCTCGCTCGACCGGGCGCTGCTCGATCAGCTCTGTGGCCGTACCGAAGGCTGGGCCGCCGGACTCGTGCTCGCGGGTCTCTCCCTCGAACGGGTCACCGACCCCGGCGAGTTCGTCGAAGCGTTCCGGGGTGACGATCAGTTCGTCGTCGAATATCTCCGCGACGAGTTCCTCGCCACCGTCGACGCGAACGATCGCCGGCGCCTCCTGGAGACCTCGATCCTCGAACAGCTCAGTGGCGCCCTGGTCGATGCCGTCACCGGCGCGACCGGCGGTGCGCGATGGCTGAGCGACACCGCGGCCGTGAACCAGCTGCTGATCGGGCTCGACCGCACCCGCACCTGGTTCCGCTACCACCACCTCTTCCGCGATCTGCTCCGCCTCGAAGCACAGCAGGCCTTCCCCGAGCGGATACCCGGCCTGCACGCCCGCGCCGCGGCCTGGTTCGAATCCCAGGGCGACCACGGCCAGGCCATCGTTCATCGGCTCGCCGCCGGTGACGCCCACAAAGCGGCGCGCCTCCTGCTCATCCATGGGCAGCGGCTGCTCGCCGGCGGCCAGACCGAAACCCTCCGGGGTTTCCTCGAACAACTCGGCGACGTGGCGAAGACCCTGACGTGGTGCGCTCTGTTCTACGGCTGGTGCGAATACATCGACGGTCGTTATTCGCGTTCGGAGAGCTGGCTCGACACCATGGCCGACGTGGCGCCGGAGGGCTTCGACCACACCCCGGCGATCTCCCTGCGCATGAACATCTCGCTCGCCCGAGGCGACGTCGCCACCGCGCTCGCCACCGCCCGGCAGGTGAGCGCGACCGATCAGCTGATGTCGTACTCGTGCGATCTCGCGACCGCCACCGGTGCGGCCTACGCCTGGGCGGGGCTCGCCGACGAAGCCAGGCGGGCCCTGCGGTTCGCCGCGGAGAAGGCCGCTGCGGAACGATTCAGGACGGCACACGTCCTGGCCCTCGTCTACCAGGCCATCGTGGAGTTCGACTCCGCGGCGAGCGCTCAGACCGCCGCGTCCACGGCGATAGACACCGCGCAGGAGTTCGGGCTGGCCGCCTACCACGGGGTCGCGCCCGCGTACGCGATCCGGGCCCGAACCGGTGATGACCCCGCTCGCGCGCACGCGGACGCGACGCACGCCCTGAACCTGGCCAGACGGTCGTCCACCGACCTGGCTCTCGGTTTCGTCCTGACGGCCTGCGGCGACACGCTCATCGGCTTGGGCGATGCCGCCGGAGAGCCGCTCCTCGCGGAAGCCCGGTCCATCTTCGCCCGATGCCCCGACCCCGGCGTCGCCGGGCGATACCTGGCCCGTACCGAATCCCGCCACGGTCTCGCCGAGGCGGGAAACGGTCGAGCGGCGGCGCTCGTCGAGCAACTGACCGAGCGGGAGATGGCCGTGCTGCGGTATCTGCCGGCGGAGATGTCGCAACGCGACATCGCGTCTGAGCTGTTCGTGACGCTCAACACCGTGAAGACGCACTGCCGGGCGATCTACCGCAAACTCGGCGTCGGTGACCGCAAAGCCGCGGTCCAGGCCGCACGCGAGGCGGATCTCCTCTAGCCCGGCACCTGTGTCGTGTGTCACACCAGCTGAGACGCACGTCACATCCGGATTCCTGTCACACCTGGCCCAGGCTGCCCGGTCAACCGTGTGTATCAGGACACGTGGCGATTCCGAGTGCCCGTGAGGCTCCTTTCCCCTCCGCTTGAAGGAGAAGACTCATGTCCCAGCCTCTCCCGTTCGTCATCGATCCCACCGGTGCCGACAGGAACGCCGAGTACCGGGCCCTGCGGGCTCGTGGCCCGGCCACCCCCGTGGACATCCTCGGCCTGCGCGCCTGGGCGGTCACCGATCCCGCCGTTCTCAAGACCATGCTCACCAGCCCCGATGTCTCCAAGAACGGCCGCATCCACTATCCGGCCTTCCAGCAGACGGTCAGCACGTGGCCGCTCGCCCTGTGGATCGAGGTGCAGAGCATGCTCTCCGCGTACGGCGCCGACCACCGCAGGCTACGGCGGATGGTCGCCCCCGCCTTCGGCGCACGCCGCATCGCCAAGCTGAGGCCGATCATCCGATCCCTGGTCACGGAGCTGCTCGACGACCTCGCCGAGGTGCCCGCCGGCCAGGTGGTGGACCTGCGTGAGCGACTGGCCTACCCGCTGCCCATCGCCGTGATCGGCCACCTGATGGGCGTGCCGGAAGACCAGCGGGACCATTTCCGCAAGCTCGTCGACAACGTCTTCGACAGCACTCTGACGCCTGAGGAGGCCCAGGCCAACGCCGCCCGTCTCTTCGAGAGCACCGACCACCTGATCGCCACCAAGCGCGCCGATCCCGGCGACGACATGACCTCCCTCCTCATCGCGATGCTGACCTCCCCCGATCAGCTTCACCTCGTCCGGACCGGCCGGGCCACCTGGGAGGACGTGGTGGAGGAGACCCTCCGCCACGAGCCCGCCATCAAGTACCTGCCGCCGCGCTTCGCCGTCACCGACGTCAAGCTGCCCGACGGGCAGATCATCTCCGCGGGGTCGCGGAGGCCCTGCGTCAGCTCTTCGAGCGTTTCCCCGCCCTGTCGCTCGCGGCACCGGCCGAGGCGTTGCGGCCGGTGCCACCCTCATCAGCAACGGTCACCAGGAACTTCCCGTACACCTGCGCGCCATCGAGTAGAGCGCCCGCCAGGGCAGGTGTCGATCAGCCCTTGTCGCTGCCCTCGTTCGCGCCGCGGACGAACCTGCGCTGGAAGATCACGAAGATCACCGCGACCGGGATCGTCGCCAGCAGCGCCGCCCCCAGCTTGAGCGGATACTGCGTGCCACCCCCCAGCGACCCGCTGACCAGGTCGGCCAGCCCGCGAGGCAGCGTGAACAGCGCCGGATCCTGGACCGCGACCAGCGTGTGCGGGAATTCGTTCCATGACCCCTGGAAGGAGATGATCGTCAGCGTGATCAGCGCCGGCCGCGCCATCGGCAGCACCACCGACCAGAACGTGCGGAACGCGCCCGCGCCGTCGATCCGCGCCGCCTCCTCCACCCCCGCCGGGATCGAGTCGAAGAACTGCTTCATGATGAACACGCCCGCCGCGTCCACGATCACCGGGAGGATCAACGCCAGATAGCTGTCATACATCCCCAACTGGTTGAGGACCAGAAATTTCGGGATAAAGAGTACGACGCCGGGGACTGCCATCACCGCGATGACCGCCCCGAACAGCGCCGAGCGCCCGCGGAAGCGCAACCTGGACAGCGCGTACCCGGCCAGCGAGGCCAGGAACACCCGCCCGACCGTCAGCACGACCGTCACCAGCAGCGAGTTGCCCAGCCACACCGGCAGATCGGTGCCGCTGAACACCCGCTCGAACCCCGCCAGCGTCACCGGATGCGGGATGGGCGAGAGCGGGGAGGCGGCGGCGTCCGGCTCGGTCTTGAACGAGTTCGCGATCTGGATGACGAACGGGTAGACGAACACCAGCGCGAAGAAGATCAGGATCGCGTAGCCGGTGAAGGTGCTCGCGAGCTTGCGCACCTCAGCTCCTCCTCTCCCGCATTACGCGGCGCTGGAACAGCGTCAGCAGCACGATGATGAGGAACAACACGAACGAGATCGCCGTCCCGGCCCCGTAGTCGAAATCGCGGAACGCCGTCCGGTACGACAGGAACGCCGGGGTCAGCGTGGTCTTGGCCGGATCGCCCTTGCTCATGACGTAGATCTGGTCGAACACCTGCCAGCTCCCGATCAGCCCGAGCGTCAGCACCAGGAACATCGTCGGCCTGAGCATCGGCAGCGTCACGTACCGGAACCGCTGCCACCGTCCGGCCCCGTCGAGCGTGGCCGCCTCCTCCAGCGTCACCGGGACGTCCTGCAGCGCCGCCAGGAACATCAGCATGAACGTGCCCGACGTCGTCCACACGACCAGCGCGATGATCGCGCACATCGCCACGCTCGGCCCCGACAGCCACTCCCACCACGACAGGCCGAACGGCCCTGCCCCGGCGAGCGCCGCCGGCGGCGTGTCCATGCCGAGCAGCAGGTGCAGAACCCCTCTGGCGTCGGAGAACCACTGCGGCCCCTGGATGCCGAAGAAGCCGAGCAACTGCGTGAGCGCCCCCGTGTTGCTGAAGATGAACAGGAACACCACGCTGATCGCCACCGAACTGGTGACCGACGGGAAGTAGAACGCGCTCCTGAAGAACGACTTGCCCTTGAGCAGACGGCTGTTCACGATCAGGGCCAGGCCCAGCGCCAGCGCCGTCTGCAGCGGCACGACGATCGCCACGTAGTAGACGTTGTTCCTAATGCTGATCATGAAGTTCTCGCGGGCCAGGTCGTCCCGGGTGAACAACCGGCTGTAGTTGTCCAGCCCGACGAACGGCACGCCGCTCTTGAACGGGCTGCCCTGGCCGTTCCACGAGGTGAGGCTGACCCACATCGCCATCAGGATCGGCAGCAGCAGGAACACCCCGAGGATCACCACGACCGGCGCGACGAACAGCCATCCCGTCGCGTCGTCCCTGGCACGGCCCCGGCGCATCAGTCGCCCAGCGCGGACTGCGTGTTCTTCTGCAGCCTGGCCAGCAGCGCCTTCGGGTCCTGCGAGGTGAGCTCCTGGAGCCCCGCGTCGAAGTCGGCCAGGACGCTGTCCATCTTGGCGGCGTTCACCGGGCCCTGGGCGTAGGCGGCGCCGTCCACGAACGCCGTGTCGGCGGGGAACTCCTTGATGTAGGCGTCCTTGGCCGACTGCCGCGACGGCATGACCCCGAACGCCTTGGCGAACGTGAGCTGCTGGTCGGCCTTGGTCATCGCCTCGACGAAGGCGATCGCCGCCGTCTTGTTGGCGCTCTTGGCCGCGATGCCCCAGCAGTTCGTGAACGACAGCGTGCCCTGCTCGGCCCCGGCGGGCAGCGGGTGGGCCGTGTACTGGATGTCCGGGTAGTCGGCCTTCAGCGCGCCCTTGATCCAGTTGCCCTCGATCGTCATCGCGGCCTTGCCCTTGCCGAACGCCTCGCCGGGCCACGACGCGCCGAGCTGCTTGGGGTATTCGGCCAGCTTGTCCTTGAGCAGCGTCTTGACGTACTCCAGGGCCTTGAGGTTCTCGGGGCTGTCACCGGTGGCCTGCTTGCCGTCGGCGCTGGTGATCCAGCCGCCGGCCTGCACCATGAACACGCCGATCCGGTCGCGGGTTTCGCCGATCGCCAGGGGGGTGATGTCCTTGGCCTTGAGCTTGCCGGCCACCTCGGTGAGTTGTTCCCAGGTGGTCGGCACGTCGGACGCCGCCAGGCCCGCCTTCTTCCACAGGCCGTCGTTGACGATCAGCGCCAGCGTGGAGAAGTCCTTCGGCGCGCAGTAGAACGTGCCGTCCCGGGTGAACGTGGTGCGCAGGCTCGGGTAGAAGTCGTCCGGGTTCGAGATCTTGTCCCCGTACGGCTCCAGCGCGCCGACGCTGGCGTAGTCGGCGAACCGCGCGGCGTCCACGTAGAAGACGTCGGGCGGGGTGCCGCCGGCGAACGCCTGGCCGAGCTGCTGGTGGATGTCCTGCGCCGGGGTGACCGTGGCTTGGTTGCCGCTCGCCTTCGCCCACGCGTCCGCGGCCTGCTTGACCGCGGTCGTCTCCGGATCGCCCGAGGAGGCGATGAGGATCCGCAGCGAGGCGGGGCCGCTGCTCTGCGGCGCGGCCGCCGGTTTGTCGTCGAAGCCGCTGCCGCACGCGGTCGCGGCCAGCGCCAGTGCGGCGATTGCCGCCAGGGGGAGGAGTTTCATCGCGTGTCCTTTCACGCTGTACGCCGGATGACCAGGGAAGGCTCAAGCAGCACGTGATCCGGCTTGTCCGGGCTGTCGTCGTCGAGGAGTCGCGTCAATACGCGGACGCAGCGCGCGGCGGCGTCCGACAGCGGCTGGCTGAGGCTGGTCAGGCCGATCGCGGCCGCCACCGGCGTGTCGTCGAACCCGATCACGGGCACCGGCCCGGCCTGCAAAGCGCCCAGGGCGACGGAGTCGCTCACGCACACGAGGGCGGTGGCGCCGGCGGCGATCAGCTCCCTCGCCGCCGCCTCACCCTCGGCCGCCGACCCATCGGTCCGCCGCTCCAGCCCGCCCGCGTCCTGGAGGTTCGCACGCCGCATCAGGCTCGCGTCTTCGAGCTTCGGGTGCGTCGTCGGACCCGCGTCTTCGAGCGCCCGGGTCCAGCCGTTCCTGCGGTCGTCGCCCACGCCGGATCCCTCGGGCCAGCCGATGAACCCGATCCGCCGGTGACCCGCGTCGAGCAGGTGCCGGGTGGCGGCGGCCGTCCCCGCCGCGCCGTCCACATCCACCCACGGGTGGGCGTCGCCCTCCGGCGAGCCCCACGGCCGCCCGAAGGTGACGAACGCCAGCTCCCGCTCGGCGAGCCACGAGGTGCGCACATCGCCGTAATGCGTGCTGGTCAGCACGAACGCATCCGGTTCGTACGCCCCGAGCAGGTCGTCGAACGTGGCGATCTCCGACCGGTCGTCGTCGGCCGTGTAAAGGATCACCCGATATCCCGCCTTGGCCGCCGACCTGGTCAGCCCGTGCAGGAACCGGTCGAACACGTTCATGCCATCCTGGGTCTGCTCGATCCGGACGGCCAGCAGGCGCGACCGGCCGGTCCGCATGCGCCGAGCGGCCTGGTTCACCCGGTAGCCGAGCTCCTCGACCGCCTGCCGTACGCGCTCGCGGGTCTCCTCGCGGACGAGGCCGGGGGAGTTCAGTACGTTCGAGACGGTCTGCCGGGAGACACTGGCCCGCCGTGCGACGTCGGCAATCGTCACCTTTTCGGGCATCATGTCGCTTTCTAATGGTTTGAACGTTCAAATCGAAGTATGGCAGGATTGGATCGTTCAAGTTAACTGAGTGTTACGCACTATCTCTCCTGGACGATCCGCCTGTCAAGATTCGGGGGCCGCTTGTGCTCGACCAAGCCACGCACCGCCTGCAACCGCTGTTGCACGACCTCGTCAGCACCGTACTGGCACCGACGACCGCGCTGAGCGGCGCCGACGGGCAGATCAGGGCCGCCGGGGTCCAGGGCCTGTTCCACGCGGACGCGCGGGCGTTGTCGCAGGTCACGCTGGCCGTGGACGGCAGGGAGCCGGAGGCGGTGGGCCACGCCGACCAGGCCGCGGGCCGCACCAGGTTCGTGTCCGTGGTCCGCTGGCTGGGCGACCGGATCGCCGACCCCACGGTCCGCGTCGACCGCACCCGCGAGGTCGCCCCCGGACGGATGGCGGAGCTCATCGAGATCGCCTCCACCGCGACACACCCGGTGTCGGCCACCGTCACCCTGGACCTGAGCTGCGACTTCGCCTCGATCGACCTGGTGAAGTCCGGCGGCACAGCCGCCCCGGCCCCCGCCTCGGCCGCCGGCGACGGGTCCCTGGAGTGGCGGTCCGGCCGCGTCCGCGTACGGGCGACCGGCGAGAACGCGACGGCGGAAGCGCACGACCCGGCGGCAGCCTCGCCCGCGGTGGGCGGACGGTTGCGCTGGGAGATCTCGCTCGCGCCCGGCGAGCGTGTCACGCTGCGGTGGTCCGTCGTGATCGAGGACCCCGGCGCGGTGGTCACCGCGCCGTCCAAGCCGCTGGAGTGGAGCGTCCCCCAGGTGACGGCCGACGACGCCCGCCTGGTACGGCTGGCGGCCCGCTCTCTCGAAGACCTGCGCTCCCTCCGGCTGGCGGAGAGCGGCGAGCCGGAGGAGACGTTCCTGGGCGCGGGGGTGCCGTGGTTCCTGACGCTGTTCGGGCGCGACAGCCTCTGGGCCGCCAGGATGCTCCTGCCACTGGGCACCGACCTGGCCGCGAGCACCCTGCGCGTGCTGGCCAGACGGCAGGGCACCCACGTCGACCCGGCCTCGGGCGAGGCCCCCGGCAAGATCATGCACGAGCTGCGCCGCCACGAGCACGGCCACCGCCGGCTCCGGCTGCCCGCCGCCTACTACGGCACCATCGACGCCACCCCGCTCTGGATCGGCCTGCTGCACGACGCCTGGCGCTGGGGCATGCCGGCCGCCCAGATCGAGCCCCTGCTCCCGGCCCTGGAGGCGGCGCTCGGCTGGCTCGGCGACCACGCTGACCCGGACGGGGACGGCTTCCTGGAGTACATCGACTCGACCGGCCACGGCCTGGCCAACCAGGGGTGGAAGGACTCGGGCGACGCCGTCCGCTTTCGCGACGGCCGCCAGGCGGAACCGCCCATCGCGCTGGCGGAGGTCCAGGGCTACGCCTGCGCGGCCGCTCATCAGGGGGCCGCCCTGCTGGCGGCGTTCGGCCGCGAGGGGGCCGGGCGGTGGCTCGACTACGCGGGCACGATGGCCGGCCGCTTCCGCGACCACTTCTGGGTCGGCGCGGGCAACGGTTATCCCGCGCTGGCTCTCGACCGGGACAAACAGCCGGTCGACTCGTTGACCAGCAACATCGGTCACCTCCTCGGCACGGGCCTGCTGTCACAGGGGGAGGAGGCGAGGGTGGCGGAACTCCTCGGCGCCCCGGCGATGTCCGGCGGCTTCGGGCTCCGTACGATGTCGGCCGATGACGGCGCGTTCAGCCCGTTGTCCTACCACTGCGGGTCCGTCTGGTCGCACGACACCGCCATCGTCATCGCCGGCCTCGCCAGAACCGGTCACCACCGGCCGGCGGCGGAGCTGGCACAGGGACTCCTGGCGGCGGCGGAGGGCTTCGACTACCGCCTGCCCGAACTGCACGCGGGCGACTCACGGGACACCGTCGGCCGCCCGGTGGCCTACCCGGCCGCCTGCCGCCCCCAGGCGTGGTCGGCCGCCGCCGCCCTGACGCTGCTGCACGCGGCTGTGGGCCTGTATCCGGACGTACCGGGCGGCAAGGTCCTGCTGCGTCCCTTGGCGGGAGCCCCGCTCGGGGCCGTTACGGTGCGTGGCCTGCGCGTGGCGGGAGCCGAGGTCACCGTGTCGATCGACCGCTCGGGCCGGGCCGAGGCAACGGGTCTCCCACCCGGCTTGGTGATCGACGGACCGTGACGGCCCTCCAGGGAGGGCCGGGTCTTCCAGGTGGTCGAGGCCACAGTCGAGGCCCCGGTGCCGGTCACCTGGCGGACGGACGGCTTGGTCTCGGTTGTCCTGGCAGGTGCAGTGCGCGCGTTCCCGCCAGGGCCAGCACCATCATCGTGGCCGTGGCCGCCGAGGCGATCGCGAAGCCGCCGTACGCCCCGATCGCGTCCACCGCCTGCCCGGAGGCCGCCGCCGCGACGGCCGAGCCGGCCGCGCTCGCCGAGTTCAGCCAGGTGAACGCCTGGGTGAGCGCGTGCCGGTGCACGGTCGCCTCGGTGATCACCCCCGCGACCACCAGGATCGCCGGGATCGTCGTGCCGGTCAGCGCGATCGCCACCCCTATCCCCGGCAGCGAGTCGGCCACGAGCAGCGGCAGGCAGGCGATGGCCAGCGCGGACGTCCCGAGCGCCAGTTGCACCCGCGGCGCCGCGCGCCACCGGCGCATCCCGTACAGCCAGCCGGCCAGCAGCCCGCCGCAGCTCGACGCCGCATAGAGCGGGACGGCGGCGGCGGGGGCTCCGTGCTCGACCGCGAAGGCCGCCACCGAAACCTGCATCGCGCCGAAGAACACGCCGATGGCGAGGCTAAGCCCGGCGAGCACGGCGAATCCCGGCCGCAGCAACGACCGGCCCGCCCGGCGGCGCTCGTGCGCCTCGGCCGCCGTCGAAGGCGCGGTGCGGCGCTGCGCGGCGAACGCCAGCCCGCCCGCCACCACCAGGACGGCCGCGAGCACCGAGCCGATGGCCGGATGCCCGCCCGCCCCGACCGCGCTGACCACGACAGGACCGGCCAGATACGCCAGCCCGTTCGCGAGCGACTCCAGCGCGAAGGCGGCGGGCAGCTCGGCCGACCGGCCGCCGCGCAGCAGGGCCGACCAGCGGGCCGCGGACAGCGCGCCGAGCTGCGGGATCGTCGCGCCGGCCACCACCCCGGCCGCCGCCATCAGCCACGCCGGGCTGCCGAGCGTGACCAGGGCCAGCAGCGTGGCCACCGCGACGGCGTGGGCGAGCAGCGCGGGCGGCAGCACCCGGGTCTGCCCGAAGCGGTCGATCAGCCGGCCGAGCTGCGGCCCGGCCAGCGCCTCCGCGACGGCGAACGCGCCGGTCACCAGACCGGCCACGGCGTAGGAGCCGGTCCGGCCGTGGATGAGCCAGACGAGGCCGAGGCTGGTCATCGCGATGCCGACGCGGCCGGCGGCGGCGGTGCAGAAGAAGGCCGCGGCACCAGGGGTACGCAGCAGGATGCGGTAGGTCGCCGGAAGCACGGCGCGTCCCTTTCGCCGCCCGGCGGGGCGGACCACCCGGGGTCGTCGGCGTCCGAAGGTGCCGACCCGTGGTCATCGCCTGGAACCGTCCAGTGCCGGCGCGGAATGGGGACGCTCACCCCACGCCGGGCTCCGTCACCGAGCAGAAGTCTCACATCGATCGTTGTCGGCGTAGAGCTTAGGCGTATGACTCGGGCCGGGTCCAGAGGGCGCGTGTCCGTTCGGATCCCCCATTCCGGACGATGCTCAGGCCAGTCCCGGGTGACCATATGCGTTCCATATGGGGGCGTTGCGATACTGCCTGGATGCGCGTGCTCTTGGTCGAAGACGAGACCGGCGGCTGAGGGATGGTCCGGCTGACCGCCCGGGCCAGGCTCGCGCTGCTGCAGACCACGCTGGTGCTGGCCGCCGGCGCCGCGCTGACCGGGCTGACCTACCTGCTGACGCGGCGCCGCACGTTGTACACCCAGCTGGACCCGAGCGGCTCCGACCCGCGGGGCACGCTCGAGCTGACGCCACCGAGGGCCGAGGGGCTGCGCGACCTCGCCGACCGGGTGCAGGCCGACACCCTGTCCGCGCTGCTGCCCCAGGCCGCTCTGGCGCTCGTCGTGGTGACCGGGCTGGCCGCCGTACTGGGCTGGCTGGTGGCCGGCCGGGTGCTGCGGCCGATCCGGGTGATCTCCGCCACCGCGCGGCGGCTGTCCGCCGAGAACCTCACCGAGCGGGTGCCGGTCACCACCCCCGCCGACGAGCTGTCCGCGTTGTCGGTCACGGTCAACGGGATGCTGGACCGCATCCAGCGCGGCGTCGCCGAACGGGACCGGGTCCTGGACAGCCAGCGGCTGTTCACCGCCAACGCCGCCCACGAGCTGCGCACCCCGCTGACCACCGCGCGCACCGCGATCGACGTCACCCTGGACGGAGACCCCAGCCGCGCCGAGCTGCTCACGATGGCCGGCGACGTCCGCGGCGCGGTCGAGCACATGCAGCGCGTCCTGGACGGGCTGCTGCTGCTGGCGCGCAGCCAGGCCGGGCTCCGAGCGCGGGAACCGGCCGACCTGGCCGCCCTTGCGACCGCCGCCCTCGACGCCGCCGGAGCGCGGGCGGCCGCCGCAGGCATTGCCGTACGACCCGAGCTGCGGCCGGCACCGGTCAGCGGCGAGCCGGTCCTGCTGGAACGGATGATCGGCAACCTGGTCGACAACGCGGTCCGCTACAACCGGACGGGCGGGCACCTGGTCGTCGACACGGGTACGGCGGGTGGGCGCGCCGTCCTGCGGATCTCCAACTCCGGCCGGGAGATCGCGCCCGAGGAGGCGCGGACGCTGGTGGAACCGTTCGTGCACGGGCAGGGGACCCGCGTCCGTACCGACGGCCTGGGGCTGGGGCTGTCGATCGTGCGCGCGGTCACCCTCGCCCACCGGGGACGGATCACGGTCGCCGCCCGTGCCGGCGGCGGCCTCGACATCACCGTGGACCTGCCGCGGTCACCGGGGTAGCGGCGTCTCCGCCCGTTCGACGGCGGCGAACGGGCTGCCGTGCAGCCACTGCGGCAACGCGTGGCAGGCGGCGGAGTCGCCGGTCAGGCGCACCGTCTCGTCGCGTAGCGCGGCCGACCAGGTCAGATCGCCCATCCAGATGCGGGTCAGGGTCGGCACCTCGGTCTCCAGCCAGACGTTGATCGGGAAGCCCGGGTAGATGTCGCACGCGTCGACACCGGATCGGGACAGGACGAGCCACCATTGACGCTGACCGGCCAGCGCGTCCTTGAACTGGATCTGCACCGTGGCCGGCTTGTCGGGCATGCGGGCCGGCCGGCACTCCCGCTTGATCTGGAGCATCAGCAGCGTGGGGTCGAACTCGTCCGGGCGGATCTCGTGCATCCAGCGCACGGCCCACGCGCCCATCAGCTCCAGGAGCGGGTTCAGCTCCTTCCCGGCCTCCGTGAGGAGGTAGCGAGGCTCGCCGCCGATCACGTCGCGGCGCACCAGGCCGGCGTGCTGCAACTCGCGCAGTCGCGCCGCCAGCAACGACGGCGACATCCCCGGCAGGCCGCGGGCGATGCCGTTGAACCGGTCCTCACCCCATAACAGCTCGCGGACGATGAGCAGGGTCCAACGTTCGGCGAGGACCTCGGCGGCTCGGGCGACCGGGCAGTACTGACCGTAGCGCTTCATGGCCTCATCATCACCGCGGCACCGGCTCCGTACCACTACAAAAAAAGTACTAGGCCCCCGGACGCGTGTCCCGCAGTCTCGTGAGCGGAAGCAGGCACATTCGAGGAGGCAGCAGATGTCCGGAAAAGCAGTCATCAGTCTGACGACCGGTCTGGAGGACTCCGAGCGGGTCACGGTGGCGTTCCTGGTCGCCGTGGGCGCGGCCGAGGAAGGCCGGCCGACCCTGATGTTCCTGACCAAGGAGGCCGTCCGGCTGGCGTTGCACGGCGTCGCCGTCGGAACGGCCTGCGAGGGCTGCCCACCGCTGCCCGACCTGATCCAGCGATACCAGAACGCGGGCGGGACCTTCCTGGTCTGCCCGCTCTGCTTCACCGCCAAGGGCCTCGACGAGACCCAGCTGATCAAGTCGGCCGAGATCGGCGGCACGGTGCCGATGTGGCGCTGGATCGGCGACGGCGCGACGACGTTCAGCTACTGACCGGCTGGAAGCGCGTGCCTACGGCGAGGACCACGTCGGCCGCCTCGGCGAGCGCGGCCGGCTCGGCGGACGCTCCCGCGCCCGTCACCCCGCCGCCCGCCCAGATGAGCGGCCGACGGGCGTGGGCGAGCAGCCGAGCACCTGCAGCGCCGTGGTGACCTGACCGGCCCCGGTGGTCGGACCTGCGGAGGTCAGGCTTTCCACTTCTGCGCCTCCTGCTCGACGGCCTTCTCGTCGAAGGTGTTGTACTGCTTGGCCAGCGTGAAGTGTGGACGGGGACTATCGGACGTGGGCGCCGTCGCCGCTGCCGCTCGCCGTCAGGCGGTGAGCTGGGGGATGACCTTCTCGCCGAACAGCCGGATCGCGGCGAGCACCTCATCCCGGGGCAAGCCCCCGATGTCGATCAGCACCAGGTGCGCGTCAAGCCCCAGCAGCTTCCGCTGAGCGTTGAGCCGATCGGCGACCTCACTGGGGTCACCGCAGATCGCCGCGCCCTCCATCAACGTGTCGATGTCGATCGCCTTGCCGTCACCACGCCACGGGCTGGCGAACGAGGCGTACGCCTCCAGATAGGGCCGCCACCGTTCCCGCGCGCCGTTCCCGGCGACGAACACGTGACTGGGCAAAGCGACCCGGCCGGGACGGTCCCGCCGATAGTCGGCCACGACGTCCACGTAAATGCTCGGGTCGCGCAGGGTGCTGGGCAACATGAGCGGCATTCCCAGCTCGGCGGCGAATTCCGCGGACGCCGCCGACGCGCTGCCGACCCACAGCGTCGGGTGCGGTTTCTGGATCGGGCGCGGTGTGGTGGTGACGTTCTCCAGCGGGCCGCGGAACGTACCGTGCCAGGAGACGTTCTTCTCCTGCAGCAGTTTTAGCAGCAGACGCAGGTATTCGTAGAACCGCGGCGCCAAGTCCGAGGGTGCGATGCCGAAGGCGGCGTCGGTTTCCTTGGACACGCCGCGGGCCACGATGAGTTCGGCTCGTCCGTTGGACAGCACGTCGAGAGTGGCGAGTTCTTCCGCGACCCGCACGGGGTCGTGGTGGGCCAGCAGGGTGACGCCGGTGGAAAGGCGCAGCGTGGTCGTGCGGGCCGCGATCGTGGCGAGCAGGAGACCCGGTGCGGAGACGATGTAGCGGGTGAAGTGGTGCTCGCCGATGGCCACGCCGGTGAATCCGGCCTCTTCCGCCACAACCGCCTGGTCGACCATGGCGCGGATCCGATCCCGCTCGGAGGGTGCTTTCCCGGTATGAGGATCCGGCAGGTGATCCCCGAGGATCAGCAGGTAGACCGATGAGATCATGAAAGTCCCCGTGATCATACGCGTGGCACTTCGCGGTCGTCAGGCACCGGCGCCGGCCGTGCACCCGACGTTCCACAAGAGTCTCGGCGAGCCCCTATAACGACTATAAAAGCCGATAAGTCACCACATCATTGGCGAAGTGCGGCCTGCTGCTGTGGGGCGCAGAAGCGCAACCACACATGTGCACGAGTTCAATGCTCGTCACACTCCGTGCATATACGTTGCCGGAATGGAGTTGTTCACCCCGACGCTCGACTGGGACTCTGAGGTCTGGAAATCACTGGTGTGGATCGCCGAAGCCTGGGCGATCGCGGCGGTGTGCACCTTGGCGATCCTCGTGCTGATCGGCCTGTTCACGACGTGGGGCAGGCAATTCTGGCGCATCACCGGCGCGTACTTCAGCGGCCCGGGGAGCGTCAAGGTCTGGCTCTGGCTCGGCGCCGTGCTGTTGTCGGTGATCACCGGCGTCCGCCTGGACGTGCTGTTCAGCTACCAGGGCAACGACATGTTGTCCAGCCTCCAGGTCGCGGTTCAGGGCATCGCCGTCCACGACCCTCAGGTGAAAGGCTCCGGCGAACGCGGCTTCTGGACGTCCCTGTGGATCTTCTGCGTCCTGGCGGCGATACACATCGTCCGGCTGCTGCTGGATCTGTTCCTCCTCCAGCGGTTCGTGCTGGCCTGGCGCGTCTGGCTCACCGACAGGCTGACCGGGGACTGGCTCGACGGCAGGGCCTACTACCGCTCACGGTTCATCGACGACCCCATCGACAACCCGGACCAGCGGATTCAGTCCGACATCGACCTGGTCACCGCCGGATACGGATCTCTGCCCAACCTTCCGAGCAACGGGGGGACGTCCAGCACACTGCTGTTCGGCGGGATCTCCGCGGTCGCCTCGATCGTGTCCTTCACGGCGATCCTGTGGCATCTCTCGGGCACGCTGTCCCTCTTCGGGGTCGAGCTCCCCAAGGCGATGTTCTGGATCGGGCTGGTCTACGTCCTCATCGCCTCCGTCATCGCGTTCTGGATCGGCAGGCCGATCATCTGGCTGGCCTTCAGGAACGAGAAGTTCAACGCGGCGTTCCGTTACGCCCTGGTACGCCTGCGCGACGCGGCGGAGGCGGTCGCGTTCTACCGCGGCGAGATCGCGGAGCGCTCAGGGCTGCGGCGCCTGTTCGCCCCCATCGTCGCCAACTACAAGCGGTACCTGAACAGGACCATCGGCTTCAACGCCTGGAACTACGCGATCAGTCAGAGCATCGTGCCCCTGCCCTACCTGCTGCAGGCGCCGCGGCTGTTCGCCGCCGAGATCCGCCTCGGTGATCTCACCCAGTCGGCATCGGTGTTCAACGAGATCCAGGGCGGCCTGTCCTTCTTCAGGAACGCCTACGACGCCTTCGCCGGATACCGGGCGGCGATCATCCGGCTGCACGGTCTGGTCGTCGCCAACGAGGAGGCCAGGGCGCTGCCGGAGGTGACGACGCTGCCCTGCGTCGACGGGACGGTTCAGCTCAGCGCCGTCGAGGTCCGTGCCCCTGACGGACGGCAGTTGATCAGGCCGCTCGACATGCGGCTGGACGTGGGGGACACGTTGGTCGTCACCGGGCCGTCCGGCACCGGCAAGACCACTCTGTTGCGTAGCCTCGCCGAGTTGTGGCCGTTCAGCACCGGTACGCTGACCCGGCCGTGCGGGCCCAACGAGACGATGTTCCTGTCGCAGCTGCCCTACGTGCCGCTGGGCGACCTGCGCGCCGTCGTCACCTATCCCGGCCAGGAGGGCGACGTCGATGACGAGAGCCTGCGCGACATCCTGCGCAAGGTCATGCTGCCGCACCTCGTGGACCGGCTCGACGAGGTGCAGGACTGGGCCAAGGTGCTTTCCCCCGGCGAACAGCAGCGGATCGCGTTCGCCCGGATCCTGCTGACGAAACCGAAGGTGGCGTTCCTCGACGAGTCGACCTCGGCGCTGGACGAGCACCTGGAGTTCATCCTCTATCGACTGGTGCGGTCGGAGCTGCCCGACACCATCGTCGTCAGCGTCAGCCACCGCTCGACGGTCAAGCAGCACCACACCCACGAACTCGAGCTGCTCGGCCGCGGCGAATGGCGCTTCGGTCCGCTGGGAGACGACGAACAGGAACCCGCTCCGGCGTGACCGGATCGATCAGAAACGGAGAAGCGCGGGTGGCCATGCCGCACTTAGCGTGGCCCCTATGGCTTCCATCGAATGCGTCACCCTTGAGGTGGTCGACCCCACGGCGGCCAGCCTCTTCTACACCACTGTCTTCGGTCCGGACATCCCGGTGCGCCCGCAGGCCTCGGAGGCGCCGACGACCGGCTTCCGCGGGTTCACGCTGTCGCTCGTCGTGTCCCAGCCGGCCACCGTCAACGGCTTCATCGACGCCGCACTCGGCGCCGGTGCCACGTCGTTGAAGCCGGCCGCGAAGTCGCTGTGGGGCTACGGCGGTGTCGTGCAAGCCCCGGACGGGACGATCTGGACGATCGCCTCCGCGTCGAAGAAGGACACCGGCCCGGCCACCCGGCAGATCGACGAGATCGTGCTCCAGCTGGGGGCCGCGGACGTGGCCGCGACCAAGCGGTTCTACGTCGACCTCGGCCTCGCCGTGGCGAAGAGCTACGGCAGCAGGTACGTCGAGTTCGCCATCCCGTCGAGTCCCGTCAAACTGTCGCTCTACAAGCGCCGGGCCCTCGCCAAGGTCGCCGGCGTCGCTCCCGACGGCACCGGATCGCACCGGCTCATCATCGGCGGCGACACCGGGCCCTTCACCGACCCGGACGGTTTCGTCTGGGAGCTCACCGGCTCGTAGGCGGACCGGCGCGCCCCAACCCCGAAAAAACGTTTTCGACGGGCCGCCGATAAACCCATCCAAGGCTAACTATATGTATTAATCTAGCGACCGTGAGTAACGGAGAGGTTGTCAGAGCGGCCTTAGTCCGCCGCGCCCTGCGCCGCATCGGACGGCGCGGCGCCTCCCTCGCCTTCGTCGGCTTACTGGGGCAGGTCATCGCCGCGTCCCTCGCGTTCGCGCCGCCCGCCCAGCGCGCGGGCCTGGGCTACACCGCGCTCGCCTCCATCGTCCCGCTGAGCGTCTGGGCTCTGGTCTGGTGCGTCGTCGGCGCCCTGTGCCTGGTGCAGATGTTCATGCGCTCCGACCGGGTCGCGTTCGCCTCCGCCACCGCACTGCTCATCCTGTACGGCCTGGTGCACCTGGTCTCCACCTTCACCGGGGCCAACCCGCGCGGCTGGGTCGCAGGAGGGATCTGGCTGGCGTTCGGCGGCTGGATCGCCCTGATCGCCACCTGGCCGGAGGCCGCCCAACCCCCGGGGCGGCTTCCCGGCACCCTGCCCCCGGCGGCGGCCGTCGTGGTCGCCGACGCCGCCGGGATCATCCAGTCGTGGAACCTCCAGGCCGCCACCCTGTTCGGATGGAGCACCGAGGAGGCCGTAGGCCGGCCGCTGACGATTCTGATGCCGCCACGCCTGCGCGAGCAGCATGCCGCCGGACTGACCCGGGTGCGCTCGACCGGCCGCTCCGAACTGGCCGGGCGGATCATCCCGCTCGTGGGCCTGCGGCGCGACGGCACCGAGTTCCCCATCGCGCTGACCGTGAACGCCTGGCATCACGAGCACGGGATCGCCTACACGGGTGTGATCCGGCCTGTGAGGGGAGGTGGCGAGCCTGACTGACATCCTCATCCAGATCGCCGTGGGCATCGTCCCGCTCGGCGTGGCGTACATGGCCTTCCGCTCCGCCACCGACGCGAACAAGAAGACGCAGCAGACCGCGCTGCTCCAGGTCGAGCGCCAGGCCGAACTGGAGCGCTCCAAAGTCGACGCCGAGGCCTTCCTGAGAGCCAAGACGATCTACGAAGACGCGCTCAGCCAGCTGGAGAAACAGCTCGCCCGGATGCAGACTCAGGCCGCCCAGGTGAACACGGACCTGGCCACCGAGCAGAGCTCCTCCACCGCGATGCGCGATCAGATCGGCCGTCTCCAGGCCCAGATCCGGGCCCTGGAACGCACGGTCGTCACATTGCGCACGCAACTCAGGTCAGTCGGCCTGGCCCCCGCACCCGCGTCCGAGACGACCGGCCCCTACCAGCTCCGGCATCCGCCGAAGGAATGAAGGAGAAGCCACCATCCACCCTCTGGCAGCGCTGCCCCATCCCGTTTCCACCACGGCCGGGCACGCCTGTTGCTAGACCTTGACGAAGTCGAGTTCGAGCAGGTGGGCCAGCGACTTGAGCTCAGCGGCGCGGTGGCCCACCCCGAGAGCCCAGTGGTGGGAGATTCCGGTCGCGCTCCACTCATCGGTCCACTCGCCCGGGTCGCGGCCGAAGTCGACGCGCGACGTGGTGTTGCCGATCCGCAGATGGGGCCCGTCCACCGTCTCGCCCTCCGAGGCGACGAAGGCGAAACGACCGTCCCTGCGTTGGATGAGGCCGAACGCCGTGACCGGCCCATGCTTGACGTCGAACTCCACCGAGACGCCCCAGCCGCGCTTGCCGTGGTAGACGCCCAGGCCGCGCAGGAGCGGGCGGCGGGAGCTGATGGCCAGGTGGGCGGGGCCGTCGTGGCCCATCTCGACGTGAGCCCGGTGGAAGTCCAGCGCCTGCAGCTCCGTGAACGAGCCACCGGCCCCCAGCCGGTCCATGATCAGCATGGCGAGGCTGGTGCGGAGCTCGTACTCGCCGGCGGCCGGGACGCCGCGGGCGGTGAGCAGGGACGCGCCGAGGATCATGCCGGCGCCGAGCCGTTCGTGCTGCTCGCCGTCCAGGCCGCGGTGGTAGTAGGCGAGGCTGTCCAGCTCGAAGTCCTCGACCAGGCGGTCCAGGCCGGCCGAGACGCGGCAGGCCCAGTCCAGGTCGGCGTCGTTGACGGTATCGGCCAGCTCGAAGATCTTCTCGGTCTCGGCGCGCTTGGCGGTGGCCTCGGCGTCGGTGACCTGCTCCACGCGTACGCGCAGGTCGTCGAATTCCAGCACCTCGACGTGCCCGCCGAAGTTGGCGGAGACGAGGGTGAGGTCGGTGGAGACGTCCAGCATGCCGGGGTAGAGGTGGCCCATGAGGCCGTGGCGGCCGTGGCGCAGGGCGGCGCGGGCGGCGGCGGCGCGCACCCAGCCCGCGATCTTCGTCCAGGCGCGCTCGTCCTCCAGATATCCCGAGACCGAGCGGAAGGGGATGCCGACCCGCTGGAAGGTGTTGGCCATCTCGGGCAGCGGGCAGGCGCCGCAGTAGGCCAGCCACTGGCCGGTGTCGAAGGTGGCGTGCTCCATCGACTCGGTCGGCTGCAGGTTGATGAGCAGCACCGGGGCGCCGCTGCGCTGCGCGATCGGCACGAGCATGGTGGCCGTCATGTACGTGGTGAGGAACCCGACGATGAGGTCACAACCGGCGGCCCGCAGCTTCTCGGCCGCCGCCGCGCCCTCCTGGGCGTCGGAGATGAACCCGACGTCGACGATCTCCGCGTCGAGCTCCCGCATGCGCTGGGAGACCCGCCCGGCCGAGCGCTGGAGCTGGGGGAGCAGGTCGGGGAACTGGGGCCAGTACGCGCCGAGCCCGCCGGCGACGAGGCCGACGCGTACCTTCTTGGTGCTGATGATGATCACATCCAGAGTCGGAAGCCGTACGAAAACGTTTTACTCACGAGGTGCTGCCGGGACCGTCAGTATCGCGCAGGACCCCCAGGACCGTCACGAAGGGACGTGGAGCCCTCGATGGTCAGCCTGTGATGGTCACGGGGCCGTAGTCGGAGAGGTTGGTGATGTTCATCTGGCCGAGTGACGTGGCCGGGGCCGAACCGCCGGGCATGTACACCCGATCCAGCGTGACGCCGGTGATCGGGGCGCCGGGCTTGCCGTTGATCCGGCCCGGCGTGGTGCCGGCGTCGCGGATCCGCGCGTTGGTCACGGTGACCCCGCGGACCGGGCCGACGCCGTGGGTGTCGCCGGTCCACAGGACCAGCCAGGTGCGGTTGCCGTCGTTGCTGTAGCTCAGCCGTTCCACGTCGACATCCTCGAAACGTATCCGGGAAGCCGTGGCTGAGCCGTACTTGTGGTGGACGCCCATGCCGACGGCGGCGTCGTAGACGACCGCGCGGCGGAACGTCACGCTGTCCTGGTTCTGGATGACGCCCTGGCCGACCTTGAGCCCGTAGCAGAACGTCCACGACATGAGGTCTTCGAAGCTCACCCCGGAGAGCGGCCTGGGGTCGCCGGGCACCTCGCGGAACAGGTCCACGGTGTCGTCCCAGGTCTTGGTGCTGAACGGATCGTCATGGCCGATGCCTATCGCGTTGCTGACGGTCACGTTCGACGACTCCATGACGTCGATGCCGTCGTTCTCGCCCATGCCGAAGCGGTTGAAGATCTTCAGATTGCGGAAGATCATGTTCGACGAGCGAGCCGGCATGATGGCCCAGCTGCTCGACTCGCGGAAGGTGACACCATCCAGGGTGAACCCGTCGGTGTAGATGGGCGTGAGCAGGTTGACGGCGAGATTGCCCGGCTGCAGCGCCGCCGCCCCGTTGCCGTCGATGACCCCACGTCCGTAGATCGAGATGTTGTCCGACGAGTAACGGGTCGATATGAACCAGGTGACGTCGCGGTTCTGGGAGTCCTTGTGCCAGTGCGTGGTGTAGTTGGCCCGCTCGCCGGTGTACCGCAGCACGGCGCCTTGCTCCAGGTAGAGCGCGAGGTCGCTGCGCAGGTAGAGGTTGCCGACGGCGTAGACGCCGGGCGGCACATAGACGACGCCCTGCCGGCCGTTGGCCGAGCCCCAGGCGGCGGCGTCGTTCAGCGCCTGCTGGAACGCGGTGGTGGCGTAGCCGCTGCCCGGCTGCACGGAGTACGGGGCGTTGCGGACGTTGAAGATCCCCGCGCCGCTGGACGGGGGCCGATTGTTCTCCCCCGGGTCGATCGCGATGACGAGGTCGGGCCGGCCGTCGACCTTGACGATCAGGTACGCGTTGTCGTGCACGGTGAAGGTCAGGGTGGGGCCGCTGACGGAGCCGGCGATACCGAGCTTGCGCGGGCTGATGCTGTACGCGCCGATGTTCGTGTTGTTGCTCTTCGTGACCGCCAGGGTGGCGTCGCCGTCGCCCATCGCGAACTGGGCGATGTCGTAGCTCTGGTAGCCGTTGTAGCCCGCGTACTTCTGCACCGGCACGCCGCGGCCGTTGACGGTCAGCCGGTAGTCGGTCGACAAGGGGTAGATCGACTGCACCGGGTAGATGGAGGTGTCGGCGGCCGCGGCTTCGGCGGCCTGTGGTGCGACGAGGACGGCCACCATGCCGACGATGGCGGAGCCGATCGCGAGCAGGCGGGAGACGGGAGACGGGCGGGGGGATCGCAGGTTCGACCTCATGAGCGTGCCTCCGGGAACCACGATTTCATGATCGTGAATCGATTCACAGCCTGGGCGGGAGCGTAGTGACGGCATTGCGGCCGTGTCAACAGCCTGTTACGCGTTATCTCCCGCGATGGGAAGGGAGGTCGCGCGGACCACGAGCTCCGGCTCGAAACGCCCCTCCATGTCCCGCTCGCTCTCCAAGCCGAGCAAGATCCGGACCGCGCCGGCCCCCAGGGCCGCGGATGGGTGGCGGATGGTCGTGAGCGGCACGATCGCGAAGTCGGCGAACTCTATGTCGTCGTAACCGACCAGCGAGAGATCTTCGGGCACCCGGATCCCGCTGACGATCAGCCCGTGCAGGAGACCCAGTGCGAGCAGGTCGTTGCCCGCGACGATGCCGTCGGGGAAGCCGGTCGCCGAGCGCCGGAGCAGCGTACGCGCGACCGCCTCGCCGACCTTCGCGGTCTGCACCTGAATGCGGATGATCTCCAGCGCCGCCGGCTCCTGAGACTCCGCGACCGCCCGCTTGACCCCGGCCAGCCGCAGGTCGACGTGGGGGTGCGCGCCGCCGACGAAGATCAGGCGCCGCCGCCCCTGAGCGAGCAGGTGTGAGGCGGCGAGATGACCGCCCCGCTCGTTGTCGCCCGAGATCGCCGGGTAGCTGTGCGGGCCTGGCGCGACGCCGACGAGGACGAACGGCGTGCCGCGCTCCCGCAGCCCGAGCAGCTCCGCGGGCACGTCGCCGACGGGGGCGGCGAGGATGCCGCTCACCTGCTGGGACTCGAAGAAGTTGAGGTAGGCGCGCTCGCGTGTGGGGCTCTCGTCGCTGTTGGCGACGAGGATGAAGCGGCCGTGCGCGGCGGCCTCCGCCTCCGCGCCCGCGGCGAGCTCCGCGTAGACGGGGTTGCTCATGTTGGAGACCAGCAGTCCGAGCGCGAGACTGTGGCCGACCCGCAGCCGCCGCGCCGCGTCGTTGCCGACGTAGCCGAGCTCGCCGGCCGCGGCGAGGACCCGCTCACGCAGGTCCGGGGAGACCCGGTTCGGCTGGGTGAAGGTGTAGGAAACGGTCGCCCGAGAGACCCCGGCGCGCGCCGCGACATCGCCGACCGTGGCGGCGGAAGCGTCGGCCTTCTTCTGCGCGGGTCCAGAGGTCATCGTGCTCCTCACTGCGTACGTCGGCGCCGGTCAGCCTAGCGCATGGGTGAATGGATTCACGAAACCGGTCACCCAGCGCCATAACGCCATTGACATGCTCCGAGGGCATGCGTAATCTGCCCGAAACGCCGTGAATCGATTCACGAGCTTGAAGCAATGGCCTGATGACGGCCGCGATCACCCCCGCCTCCTCACGTCCGGCAGGACACATCTGCGCACTGACGGACGCGACACGGCGCCTGCGAGAGGAGTCACACGTGGCTGTGCCGCATGCCACGACGACACCGCCTGACGTGCGTAAATCCGCCACCCGGCCGTTTCGCGACGATGCGGGCGGGTCCCGCCGCAAGATCGGTGTCCGCGCACCATGGTGGTTCGTCGTGCCGGCGATCTCGATCTACCTCTTCATCGTCGTCGTGCCCAGCGCCCGGGGCGCGGTGTTCTCCTTCACCGACTGGAACGGCCTGCGCCCCGACTGGTCAGTGGTCGGCCTGGACAACTACGCCTCCGTCTTCTCCGACCGCACCGCGCGGGACGCGCTGGTCAACACCCTGGTCCTGGCGGCCATGGCCATGGTGGCGCAGAACGTCGTCGGCCTGCTGCTGGCCCTGGGCGTGAACAGCATGGTCAGGAGCCGCTACGTGCTCCGGGTGATCTTCTTTGCGCCGGTGGTGCTGACACCGCTGGTGGCCGGGTACGTGTGGAGCTTCCTGCTCTCGCCCAACGGCGCGATCAACGAGGCGCTGCGAGCCGTGGGGCTGAGCGGGCTGGCGCACGACTGGCTCGGCGATCCGGACACCGCGCTGTACGCGATCGTCCTGGAGATCGTCTGGCAGTTCGCCGGCTACTCCATGGTGATCTACCTGGCGGGGCTGCAGGCGATCCCCGCCGAGGTGCTGGAGGCGGCGACGATCGACGGGGCCGGGGCCTGGAGCAAGTTCCGCCGGGTTGTGCTGCCGCTGCTCAACGGTGCGGTCGTGATCAACGTGATGCTCTGCCTGATCGGCGGGCTCAAGCAGTTCGACCAGGTCATGGCCATGACCGGCGGTGGGCCTGGCACCGCGACCGAGACGATCTCGACGGCGATCTACAAGAGCGCCTTCTCGCTCGGCGACTTCCCGTTCTCGATCGCGCTGGCCGTTGTCATGACCGTGGTCATCGCGGTCCTGGCCGCCGTCCAGTTCCGCCTGACGCAGAGGAAGGTCTCCTGATGCACGCGCGATACACCTGGCGGACGCTGCTTCGCGAAGTGAGCCTGATCCTGCTCGCGCTGGTGTTCCTCGTGCCGCTCCTAGGCCTGCTCAACGTGTCGCTCAAGCCTCAGGACAGTCAGACCGGCGCGCTGGCCTTCGCGTTCCCGCCGACCTTCGACAACTACGCCGCGGCCTGGGACCAGGCAAGCCTCGGCGCGGCGCTGGCCAACAGCTTCCTGATCACGACCGTCAGCGTCGTCCTGATCATCGTCTTCGCGGCGATGGCCGCCTACCCGCTGGCTCGCGTGACCCGCGGCTGGTCGCGGTACACCTTCTCCTTCGTCATCGGCGGCCTGCTCGTCCCCGGTCAGCTCGCGCTGCTCCCGTTGTACGCCACCATGCGCGACTTCGACCTGCTCGGCTCCCTCTGGGCGGTGATCCTGATCAACGTCGGGCAGCAGATACCGTTCTCGGTCTTCCTGTACACGATGTTCCTGCGTGAGCTGCCGCTCGACTACGAGGAGGCCGCGCTGCTCGACGGGTGCGGGCCGCTGCGCTCGTTCGTCACCGTCGTGTTCCCGCTGCTGCGCCCCGTCACCGGCACCGTGGTGATCCTCAACGCGGTCGGCATCTGGAACGAGTTCTTCACGCCGCTGCTCTACCTGGGCGGCAGCGACAACACCACGGCCCCGGTGGCCATCTACGGCTTCGTCAGCCAGTACGTCTCCCAGTGGCCGCTCATCTTCGCCGGCCTGGTGATCAGCGTCATCCCGATCCTGGTCGTCTACTTCGCGCTGCAGCGGCACATCATCAAGGGCTTCGCCGGCGGGCTCAAAGGCTAGAGCTCCGCCATCCCCCCTGCGTTCCGACCCTGGAGTCTGTCATGAAATTTGGCACAACGTTCGCGTCCGTGTGCTGTCTCGCCGTCGCCGCGGCCGCCTGCTCCACCTCGGGCGGCGGCTCCACGACCGCCGCCGCCTCGGACAAGGTGCTGACCCTGGCCGCCGCGGGCCAGGGCCCGGCCAAGGCCGCGGTGGCGGCGTTCCAGAAGGCCAATCCCGGCGTCACGGTGAAGACGATCTACACCGAGGACGACGCGTCGTACCAGCAGCAGCTCCGCACCCAGCTCGCGTCGGGGACGGCGCCCGACGTGTTCCGCATGTGGCCGGGCGGCGGCAACTCGATGGCCGTGCGCGACCTGAGCAGGGACGGCATGCTGATGGACCTGTCGGGGGAGGGCTGGGCGAGCGGCCTGAGCGCTGACCTCAAGGCCGTCACCAGCGACCCGGCGGGCAAGGTGGTCGCCGTCCCGGTGACGATCGGCGCGATCGGCGCGGTCTGGAACGACCGGGCGCTGCGGGCGAGCGGGCTGAGCAAGCCGGCGACCTGGCCGGAGGTGCTCACGTTCTGCAAGGACGCCAAGGCCAAGGGCGTCGTGCCGTTCGCGCTCGGCCTGAAGTCGGCCTGGGTGACGCAGCTCGTGCCGTACGCGCTGACCGCCTCGCTCGTCTACGGCCCCGCCCGGGACTTCGCCCAGCGGCAGCGGGACGGCGAGGCCACCTTCGGCGGCTCAGCGTGGAAGCAGGCGCTGGAGAAGTACGTGGAGATGCGGGACAAGGGCTGCTTCAACGACAGCCCCAACGGCGTCGGCTACGACGAGCAGATGCAGATGTTCGGCCAGGGCAAGGCGCTCGGCGTCGTCCACGTGTTGTCGGCGGTGCAGTCCGCGCTCGAGTACGCGCCCAAGGGCACCACGTTCTCGATGACGCCGTTCCCCGCCACCGGCAGCGCCGATGACACGTACGTGCCGGTGTCGGTGGGCATCGTCTACGGCGTCAACGCCAAGGCCAGGAACCCGGCGCTGGCCAGGAAGTTCATGGAGTTCCTCGCCTCGCCCGAGGGCCAGGCGTTGTACGCCACCGCCTCCGGCAGCAGCCCCGCGCTGAGGAGCCCGTCCTTCAAGGCCGACGCGCTCCAGCAGCCGGTGCTCGACGCGGTCGCGGCCGGCCGCTCCACGCTCTACCCGGACCAATCCTGGCCCAACGCGAAGGTCCAGCAGGAGCACCTGACCTCGATCCAGGAGCTGTTCAACGGGACGGTGGACGTGCCCACCGTGCTCTCCCGCATGGACAAGGCGTTCGCCGCCACCAAGTGACCACCACCTCCGACCGAAGGAAACCATGACGAGGATCCGCGACCTGGTCATCACGCCCGTCGCCTTCCGCGACCCGCCGCTGCTGAACTCCACCGGCCTGCACGAGCCCCTCGCGCTGCGTTGCGTCCTGCAACTGCACGTGGACGGCGGCATCGTCGGGCTGGGCGAGTGCCCGGGCGACCGCGGGCAACTGGACCGGCTCGCCGCGGTGCGCGAGCACGTCATCGGCCACAGCGTGCACGCGATCAACCGCATCGAGCGGGCGGTCGAGCGGACGCTGGCCGGCGTCGCCGATCCGATCGCGCGGCGCGCCACGTTCTCGGCGATCGAGGTGGCCTGCCTGGACGCGCAGGGTCACCTGGCCGGCGTGCCGGTCGCCGAGCTGCTCGGCGGCGCGGTGCGGCCCGCGGTGCCGTACGCCGCGTACCTGTTCTACAAGTGGGCCGCCCACCCCGGCGCGGACGAGGACGAGTGGGGCCCGGCCACCACCCCTGAGGGGCTGGTGGAGCAGGCGCGCCGGATGATCGACCGGTACGGCTTCCGCTCGGTCAAGCTCAAAGGCGGCGTCTTCGAGCCGGACGAGGAGATCGCCGCGATCATGGCGCTGCGCGCGGCGCTGCCCGGCGTACCGCTGCGGCTCGACCCCAACGGCGCCTGGACCGCGGAGACCGCCCGGCGGGTGGCCAAGGAGCTGGACGGCACGCTGGAGTACCTGGAGGACCCGGTGCTCGGCATGGACGACATGGCCGCGGTCGCGGCCACCGCACCGATGCCGCTGGCCAGCAACATGTGCACGACGTCGCTGGAGACGATCGCGCCGGTGGTGGAGCGGGGCGCGGTTCAGGTGGTGCTGTCCGACCACCACTACTGGGGCGGGCTGCGCCGCACCCAGCACCTGGCCACCGTCTGCGACACCTTCGGCCTGGGACTGTCCATGCACTCCAACTCCCACCTGGGTATCAGCCTGGCGGCCATGACCCACGTGGCCGCCACCATCCCCACCCTCACCTACGCCTGTGACACGCACTACCCGTGGAACGCCGCCGACGACGTGGTGCTCCCCGGCGCGCTGCGGTTCGCCGAAGGCGCCGTGCCGGTGCCGGACGGGCCGGGGCTGGGCGTGCGGCTCGACCACGACGCGCTGGCCCGGCTGCACGAGGCGTACGTGCGCTCGGGACGGCAGGTCCGCGACGACGCCGGCTATCTGCGCCGATTCCAGCCGGGCTTCGACCCGTCGCTCCCGCGCTGGTGAGCGCCATGGAAGCGTGCCTGTGGATCACGCCCAAGATCTTCGACGACCTGCGCGAGCCGGGCCCCGGCGTGGCCGCGTTCTTCGACCACCACGCGGACTGGCTGGCCGACCGGCCGGTCTCGGTGGTGTTCTGCGCGGGCAACGGCGACCACATCCTGAACTATCGCGGCCCCGACGGCTGGAAGGAGCGCTTCGACTGGGCCCGCTACAACTGCTTCGCGCTCGGTCCCGGCGGGCCGGTCGCCATGACGCGCGCGCACAACCTCGACTGGCTGGCGCGGGTGCGTGACGGCGGTGAGCGGTCGGCGAACCCGTACTCGGCGGGGCCCATGTTCACGCTGTCGGAGCAGCCGATGGACTACGAGGTGCTGGCCGGGATCTACGCGGCCGTACGGGCCGAGGCGGAGCGACGCGGGCTGCGGGTGAACCTGCTGGAGTACCTGGAGCCGGGGCCCGAGTTCTGCCGCAGCCGGTGGAAGACCGTGCTGCACCCGGAGGTGGCCGGCAGCGCCGCCGACGCGGGCGGCCACATGGTGCCGGGCGTCATCGACGTGACCGCCCCGCTGTCGGCCGACCCGCGGCCCTACGCCGCTCATCCGGGCGGCATCCCGTCCGGGCTGCCCGCCGGGGACTTCGTCGCCGCCCAGACCGCCGCCTTCACCCGCGACTTCGGACTGGACGGCGTCATGCTCGGCAACCAGTTCGGCCTGATCGGATTCTGGCACCCGGACAACGCGCCACCGCTCACCTCTGAGCGGATGGCCGGGATCGAGCGGTTCTTCCTGCGGCTGCGCGAGGCGATGGGGGAGCGGCTGGTCTACTGGATGGACACGTACTGGCGGGCCGAGGTCGAGCGCTCCGCGTGGGGCATGACCGACGCCGCGTACCGCAGCCTTGACGCCATCCTGGTCAGCACCTTCGCGGTGCTGGTGGAGCGGACTGAGATCGTGCCCAACCTGCTCAGCAAGGCGGCGCTGGAGGGGCCGCGCACACTGCTGGGCCTGGACTTCGTCGACCCGTGGTACTGGTACCGCACCTACCTCGACGACCGGCGCACCTATCTCTACCAGCGGGAGGTGCTGGCGGCGCACGCCACGTCCGTGGCGGGCGTCTCCTTCTTCGCCAACGACACCTTCGGCCACTACGTGCCCGGCCCTGAGCTAGGGAGCACGTTGGAGGTGGTGAGAAGGGCGGAGAAGGAATGACGCACCACCGCTCCGGCCGCATCTCCACGCGGTGGGGAACGTGGTCCCATTCCGCCCCGAAACTCGAGTCATGAAAAGTCAGGATTTCCGACCAAAAGGGGGTTAAGGTATCAGCCGCAAGCCGGGAATGATCTTTGTCGCGTGACGAAGCCCGGCCGTTCTGGAGGCTGAATGTCTGGCTGGAACCTGCGTATCGGCACGGCGGCGTCAGCGCTCGTGCTCACCGCCACACCCCTCGTCACCCTTCTCACCACAGGCACCGCGCACGCGGCCGCCTCCGTCTACTACGTGGACTCCGTCAACGGCAACGACGCGAGGGCCGGCACCACGGAGGCCACCGCGTGGAAGACCCTCACCAAGGCCTCGTCGGCGACCCTGGCCGCGGGCTCCAAACTGCTGCTCCGCCGGGGCAGCGCCTGGCAGGGGCAGCAGCTCGCGATCACCGAGTCAGGCAGTGCCGCGGCCCCGATCGTCGTGGACTCCTACGGTACGAGCACCGCCAGGCCGGTGGTCGCCGGGCACACCGAGGCGTGCGTGAGCCTGGACGGCTCCCACATCGAGGTCTACAACCTGCAGATCGGCCGGGCGCAGGACGTCGGCCGCTGTGAATGGGCCGGCATCAAGGTGACCGGCAACGACAACGTCATCGAGCGCAACTACATCACCGGCGCCGCGGCCGGGGTCTACATCGCGCCCAAGGCGGCCGACAGCGCGGTGACCGCGAACGATTTCGTCGACAACAACCACATGAGCAAGCTCACCGAGGACAACCCGAACGACGACTCCGGTGCGTTCGCCATCCTGGTCCAGGGCGACGACTCCAACATCGCCTGGAACGACATCCGCGGCTCGATCGCGTTCAGCTACGACTACGGCATGGACGGGGCGGCCGTGGAGATCTTCCTCGGCTCCAACAACCGTGTCCACCACAACATCGCGGTGGACAACGACACCTTCACCGAACTCGGCACCAGCAAGGAGACCAACGAGGACGGCACTCCCGCCGACCCCGACGGCACCTCGGGCAACCTCTTCGAGTACAACGTGATCGACGGCTCCGAGACGCGGACGGCCTTGATCACGCGCGGCCCGCAGGAGCCCGGCGAGGACCCCGACCCGAACGGGCCCGTCCTGGCCACCACCTTCCGCAACAACAGCGTGCACCTGACCAACGCCGAGTCCCAGGGCGTCGTCTGCGACGCGGGCTGCACCAACGCCCACCTGTCGATGTCGCAGAACATCGTCCAGGCCGTGGTCAAGACCGCCTACGGCCCGAACGTCACCGACAGCCACCACAACGTGTTCTTCACCGACGGGCAGCATCAGATGGGCGGGGCGAACAACGTCGAGGCCGACCCGCTGTTCAACCTCGCGAACACGGCCAACCCGCTGAGCCTGCGCGCCGGCAGCCCGGCCATCGACCTCGGGATCACGAAGTTCAGCGACGACGACGTGACCGGGCGGGCGATCGACGGCAGCGACGGCGCGGTCGACGCGGGGGCCTACGAGTACGACAAGTAGCGCCCCGGCTTTTGTCGCCGCCGTCCTCTAGTCTCCCGAGCAATTGATCAAGCCCGGCAAACAGGAGATGTACGGACATGACCTACCTCGAGTTGTCCGAGGACGGCGGCGGATCGCACAAGTTCTACGAGGTGACCGTGGTGGGCACGCAGGTCACGATCACCTACGGTCGCATCGGGGAAGCCGGTCAGACGAAGGTCGCCGGCTTCCCCACCGAGGCCAAGGCCCAGGCGGCGGCGGCCAAGAAGATCGGTGAGAAGGCCCGCAAGGGCTACGCCCCGGCCGTCCGCGGGGTGCGTCAGCGCCGGGCCGTCACCCGCAGGGCCATCGCCAGCACTCGCTCGACCGCCAGGCAGGCGCCCGTCCTGTGGCGCTTCGACACCGGCGACGCCGCGTTCGGCATCTTCGTGGACGAGGAGCGCTGCTGGGTCGGCAACCAGCGCGGCGACGTCTACACCGTCACCCACTCCGGCACCGTGACCGGGCGCTTCCGGCTGCCCGACGGCGTCAAGTGCATCGTGGCCGACGACTTCTGGATCTACGCCGGCTGCGACGACGGCCGCGTGTACGACCTGAGCGGAAAGGTGCCGAGGGCCGCGTACGAGATCGCCGCCGACGTGGACATCTACTGGCTCGACATCCACGACGGCGTGCTCGGCGTCTCCGACAGGGCCGGCCGGGTCACCACGATCGACTACGAGGATGAGTTCCAGTGGGCGCGCCCCGGCACCGGCACCTCCGCGTGGATGGTCAGGTGCGACGAGGACGCCGTCTACCACGGCCACTCGAACGGCGTCGCCCGTTACGACGCCGCCGACGGCAGGGTCGTCTGGGAGAGCTCGGTGGCGGACCAGGTGCTGTTCGGCTGGCAGGAGGAGCACTCCGTCTACGCCGGCACCGGCCGCCGCACCGTACACCGCCTGGCCAAGGGCGACGGCCGGGGCGAGGCCGTCTACCAGTGCGACGGCGCCGTCTACTCCTGCGCCACCTCGCCGGGCGGCCGGCACGTTTTCGCGGGCGACAACCACTCCTCGGTCTACTGCTTCGACGCCTCGGGCGAGCGGCTGTGGAAGCTCGGCACCGGCTGCGGATCCGCCTTCTCCATGCAGTTCCTCGACGACCGCCTGTACATCGTCACCACCGACGGCTCGCTGGTCTGCATCGACGCGAGCGAGGCGGCCATCGCCGCGGCCCGCGCGGGCACCGTGCCGCAGCCGTTCGATGTCAAGGCGGCGGCCTCCCTGGAGGTGGTCGAGCCCTCGGTCGTGGTGGAGACCGTCTCGGCCGGCGCGGACGCGGGCGACGGAGTGGTCGTCGAGTGCGTCAGGGAAGGCGAACGGCTGCGGGTCCGCGTGGTCAGCCCCGGCTACGAGTCGTGGAACGTGCAGTTCCCCAAGGATGTCAGGGAGGCGGGCGCACAGTACATCGTGGAGGGCCTGCGCTCGGCCGGGCGCGGGGGCTTCTACCGCGCGTACGGAAACATCCGGCGCCTGCTCTGACGGCCTCTGCGCACCCGCACACGTCTGCCAGGTGGGCCGGCCTGGACATGGAACCGGATGGGGTCAGGTCCGTAGGGTCTCCAGGGCGCGTTGACACACGGCATGCCAGGCGTCATGACGTGCTCGCTCCCCGGTCGCTGGGGGTTTGGAAGCCGGTGAGGCCGGGTGTGTCGTCCGTGGTCAAGGCGATCTGGTTGAGCACCAGCCCGGCCTCACGAGGCGCCAGCGAGATCGTGTGCTCACCCGGCCCGAGCGCCAACGCGGCCGCGGCGACGCCCGTGCTGCCGTACCAGGTCTCGAACCCGGTCTCCGGCCCGGACTTGCTCGACTGGTATCTCCACTGCCCGTCGACGGTCACGTGGTAGGAGTCGGCGTCGGCGTTCGGGTTGCTCGTGTTGACGAACAGGTAGTAGGTGCCACCGGTCCCGATGTCGACGGTGAAGTCGAGCCGCGGTGGTGACCCTGCCGCGGTGCTCCCGTTGACCTTCTCCGTCGGGCCGGCCTTGAACAACGCCTCGGCCTGGGCCGCCGAGGTCGCCAGCCACTGCGCCTTCGCGCCGGCGTCGGCCGGCGGGACGACCTGGAGACCGTTACGAGCCAGCGCCCAGCCGTGCGTCCCGTTGTTGCTGTCGGCCGCGTTGGCGAAAGCGCTCTTCTCCAAGGCGTCGGCCGCGTCGAAGACGACCGAACCGTCCCGCTCCAGATAGGGGCCGACCGGCGCCCCCGCGGCGCCGCCCACCGTGACAGGCGCCACCCAGGCCTCACCACCGGCGGTGATGGAGACCTCGGCCGTTCCGACCCGGCGCCCGGTGACCCGCACCTGACCGTTCTCCACCGCGACCGACACGGCGCTCTCGTTGTCGGACTCCGCGGCCACCACGTCCCGCACACCCTCGACCGTGCTCTTCTCACCCACCGACGTCCGGATCGCGGGCAGCCGGCGGAGCCTCGGCATCGTGTCAGGGTGAGGCGCCACGGTGGCCCGCTGGGGTGCGGCGATGTTGTTCGGGCTCTCGGGCGGGCCGACCAGGCCGTCACCGGCCGCGTCGGCGCGGGTCTCGATGATGATCCGGTCGAAGAGGATCGCCGCGTCCGAGCGGTAGACCACCAGGTCGTGCCAGCCGGGTGTGGTCACGTCGATGGTGAAGTTCAGGGGTTCGATTCCATGCATGATGTTGAATCCCCAGGCGCTGGTGCTCGTACCGGCGACAGAGTTGCCGCGCAGCAGGCTGGGGGCCTGGTCGTCGAGCCCGATCGCGGTGCGCGCGGTTCGCGGGGTGCCGTCGTCCTCCGTGCCCTCGTTCAGCGTCGGAATCCGGTAGAAGGTCCCGGTGAACCTCCCGGTGGAGGTGAAGTAGACCCGGTAGGTCAGGCGGGCGGTCGTCTCGAAGCCGGAGTCGACCCGGGGCGCGATCTCCGGGAAGCCGCCCATCGACGCCCCGCGCTGGCCCACGCCCTGAAGGGGGGCCCACTTGCTCCCGTCGGCGCCGGGCACGTTCTTGGAGAAGTGCTCGGCCTCGAGGGCCACGTATCCGTTGGCCTCCAGGTGCGACGGCTCGGCGGTACGGCGCAGATCCACGGCTGCCCGCTGCGCGTCGACCGTGAACGTCGCGACCGGGTCGCCGGACTTGGCGCCGTGGACGGCGTTGTAGACCCGGATCGTCCCCGTCGCGGCCGGGTGGTTCCTGGCGACCGTCACCGTGACCCGTTGCTCCGTCGCGGTCGTGCCCGAGCGCCGGGAAAGGGTGATCCACCGGGCGTCCGTCTCGGCGACCCACTCCTGCGGGCCGGCCACGTCGTCCCGGGAGAACACGTCGAAGAACCGTTTGTCGTCTGGCGCGGCCGAGTTGAACCTCAGCGTGCCGCTGCCGGGCTCCTTGCTCCCCTCGGCGGCGGCGCCCACCGCGTCGGTCGGTGTGGCCAACCGGGCATACCGGTCGTTGGTCAGCATGACGGTGCCCTCGTTCGGGAAGCCTTCGGGATGGCTGTGACCGATGGCGTGGTCCCACTTGCCGTCGCTGATCGTGTTCCAGTAGTCCTCGTCGGTGAGGATGCGCTCACGGGCCTGCTTCGAGAGCAGCTCGTAGCTTCCCGCGCTGGCGTAACGGCCTTGGGCGGCAGCCAGCTGGTTCTTCCAGTAGTAGCCGAGCTGCTCCGCCATGTTGCGGTAGGACAGGACCCGGTGGAGCACCTGCTGATAGAACGCGGAGCGATAGCGCGGGTCGAGCTTCGCGGAGACACCCTTGAGGATCGCCACCAGCTCATTGGACTCGTTGATGTAGCGCTGGAGCTCATCCCCGTCCGAGGTGGCGCTGAACGGGAAGACCTGGCCGTTGTGGATCCTTCCCGAGCTCGCGTTGGAGGAGTTGATCTCGCCCCAGAACTCGGCGCGCTTGGTGTTCTCGAGCGCGTCGAACCTTTCCAGCGCGTCGGCGGCCACGGCGGCGTCGTCGCCCTTCAGCCGGAAGTCTCGCTGCACGTGCTCGGTGAGGAACCTGCTCCCGATGTTCGTGTCGTCATAGCCCTGAACGTCCCACGCGAGCTTGGCGAACAGGTCGAGCTTGATCTCACCGGGCTTGATGTCCCCGACATTGAGGATCCAGTAGCGTCCCGCGGCGGAGTTCCACGCCCGGCGTAACTGCTGCACCATCAAGGACATCGGCGTCGAGTTCAGCCACAGGTAGCTCTTCGGCTCGCCCCAGTAGGAGATGTGGTAGTAGACGCCGTTCCCGCCGGATCGGGCGGCTTCGGTCCGCGTGGGCACCTGGCGCAGATAGCCCTGGTTGTCCTCGGCCCACATCAGGGTCACGTCGCCGGGGATGTGGTCCTTCAGCCCGGCGTTGTAGAGATCGTTCATCTCCTTGTAGGGGATGAACACCTGCGGCACGGCGTCGACGCTGCCGTAGACCTCCGCGATCAGCTTGCGCTGCTCGCGGATGACGTCGGCCAGCATCTCGATCTTGTCCTTGAATCCGTACGGGTTACCGGGCGTGAACACCGGATCGCTGTCGTGTACACCGCGGATGCCCAGGGCAAGGATGTTCTCGAAGCCGGCGTTGGCGACCACCCGCTGGCGCCAGTACTCCAGGATCGCGGGCTTGTTGATCGAATAGTTGAAGGCCGCCACGGCGTCCGGGCCCTTGATGTCGAGCGCGTCCTTGTTGCGGTCGTACCACTGCCGCCACTCGCCCTCGTTGTTGCGCAGCATCAGCTCCGCGTGAGAGGAGGATGCGACCACGCCGAACGCCGCCGCCTCGCGGGCGTTGATCGGTGTCCCCTGGTCGTACGTCCCGGTGTCGGTGACCGCGTTGAACGCCCTCGAGGCCAGGTGCATCGCCGGCCACAGCGTGTTCAGCCTGAGCCGCAGCATCAGCTCATAGACGTGCCGGTAGTAGTTGACATCAGGCGTGCCGTTGCCGGTGGGTAACTTCTTCTTCGCCCACGCGATGGTGCGTTCCTCGTCGTTGACGAAGATCCCGCGGTACTTGACGTCCGGCCCGTCGTCGACCCGGGTCCTGCCTTTGACCTCGATGTCGCCGCGCGGCTTGACCGGCACGTCGCTGTACCAGTACCACGGCGAGACGCCGATCTCCTCGGAGATCGAGTAGATCCCGTAGATCGTCCCGCGGGCATCGCTGCCCGCGATCACCAGCGCGTTGTCGACCCCGGGGACCGGGTTCTTGATGGTCTTGGTCGCGTACGCCTCCCACGCGCCCTCGATCCCGGCGGCCTCGTCGAACTTGCCGGCTCCGACGATCTCGTCGATCAGCCGGCTCTGGCCGATCTGGCCGACGATGATCGCGGTCTTCCGGCCCGCGGCCTCAGTCAGCAGGGCCGGCAGTTTGCGCTGGTCGGCCTTCGCCAGCCGCGCTTCCTTGGCCGGCTCGTCGTCGGCGAACAGGCTCTGCACCGCGGTGGGATCGATCGCCCCGGTCACCATGGCGACATCCTGACGCAGGTCCTGGACCGCGCGGCGCACCTGCGCGTAGTCCCGGTCGGCGTGATCGCCGCCGTAGGACGGGTCGATCAGGATCGGCGCGGTCGTGTGACCGTTGAAGATGGTGAAGCCGGTCGATGACGCCTGCGCCGGCGTCGCCCCCACCGATGTCAGCGACGCGGCCAGCAGCAGAGCGCCGGTCGTCACAGCCGCGGACCACCGCCTGGCCCGACCCCGCGAAATTGTGCTCGTCGTGCTGCACATCTCGACCTCTTTGCCCGGGTTACGACACCCCTCGCGCTTCTCGTCCGACACGTCATCGTGTGGCTGGCATGATCGCAACGTAGGTACGAGGCGACAACTTCTGCAAGGGGTTGCCAGAATTTCCATAATCGTGGCTAGACGCGTACGTGGAGCCCACCATCTTCGACGTCGCGCAGGCTGCCGGCGTGGCCGCGTCGACGGTCTCCCGGGCGTTCAACAAGCCCGGCCGGGTCAACGAAGCGACGCGACAGCGGATCGTCGCTGCCGCCGCACAGCTCGGCTACCAGCACAGACCGCAGAACCGCGCTCTTCCGGGTCTACGCCACCGCACCATCGCCATGGTGCTCTCCGACATCACCAATCCCCACTTCTTCGAGCTGATCCGCGGCGCGGAGCAGCGCGCGAAGGCGTCGGACGTCACTCTGGTGATCGTCAACGCCGAGGAGTCCCGGCGCATCGAGGAGAACCAGATTCGCGGCCTGGCCGCCGGCGTGGACGGGTTCGTGCTGGCCTCCAGCCGGCTCGACGACGACGTCCTGCGCGACGAGCGCCGGGGCCGAAGCGCGCGGTGTCCGGGTCCCGGCCGACATCAGCGTGATCGGGTTCGACGACATCTTCGCCGCCGACTTCGTCCATCCCTCGTTGAGCACCCTGGCCGGGCCCGGCTCGCACGCCGGCCGACTCGCGGTGGAGCTCCTGATCGAGCAGCTCGCCGCACGGTCACACCGCGAGGGTGAGGTGATCCGCCTGCCTACCGAGCTGGTGCTGCGCGAGTCATCCGGCCCGGCGGAACGCCGCGCCTGAGCGGCACAGCATTCCTGCCGTGCCCGAGGACCGCGCCTAGGTTTCCCCGGGAAGGCTCAGTAGCCGGTCCACCAGCATGTGTGCGTGCTCGACCCCGACCGGCCGGTTGAAGAAGATCAGGTGGTAGTACAGCGGCGCGATCACCACCTCCAGCAGCTCCAGCAGGCTCGGCGGCCGCTCACCTCGCGCCGCGGCGCGCTCGAACATGGCGTTGAGGTGCACGGCCCGCTCCATCAGGTACGTCTCACCCTCGGGCCCCTTCGAGCCGACCATCGCCGCCCGGACGTAGAGCACGCCCATGGGTGAGGCCAGGTCCTCGGCGATCTTCGCCGCGTAGCCCCTCAGGTCACCGCGGAGGGTGCCGGTGTCGGGTATCGGCGAGTCGGTCGTGAGCCAGTCGGTGACCATGTCGTCCACCAGTGCGCTCAGGGAGCCCCAGCGCCGGTAGATGGTTGCCTGGTGCACCCCGGAGCGTTCGGCGACCAGCGGGATGCTGAGGTCGTCCCAGGTTTCCTCTTTCAGCAGTTCGAGCACCGCTGCGTGGACCTGCGCGCGGACTCGGGCCGTGCGGCCTCCTGGGCGTCGTGCGGGTTGCATGGAGCCATATTAACGCGAAGTCACTTGCATTAGATGCAGGCCTGGCCTATGTTGAAGCGAATAAATTCGCGTTAGGTGGTTCTGATGAAACCGTTGATCTTCGAGAAGGACCTGACCTTCTGGTACGAGACGCTGCGCTCGTTCGGCCACATCGCCTACGGCGGCGCCGACTTCGGCGAGGTGGTCGTGACCGCGCAGCGCATCACCGAGGGCGACTACGACAGCTGGCACGACGAGTGGCTGGCCACGGCGGACCGGGTCACGGCAGAAGCGGAGGCGGCGCTGGCCGGCGGCCACCATGTCAGCGCCAGGGACGGCTACCTGCGGGCGTCGAACTACTACCGCTCCGCCGAGTTCTTCCTGCACGGCACTCCGGACGACCCGCGCATCGACGCGGCCTACAGCCGCCAGGTCGCCTGCTTCGGCGAGTACGTCAAGCTCGTGGAGCACATCGAGCCGGTCCAGATCCCCTACGGGCCGGCCACGCTCAGCGGCTACTTCTACCGCGGCACCCGGGGCGCGACCGTGGTCATGCACAACGGCTTCGACGGCAGCGCCGAGGAGATGCACTTCTTCGCCGCCGCTGCCCTGCACGAGCGCGGCTTCAACGTCCTGGTCTTCGACGGCCCCGGCCAGCCCGCGGCGATGCGCGCGGGCCTGCTTCTCCGCCCCGACTGGGAGCACGTCGTCAGCCCGGTGCTGGACTGGCTGGCCGCCGCGCCGTACGACATCGATCCTGAGCAGGTGGCGTTGCTCGGCGTCAGCATGGGCGGGTTGCTCGCGCCACGCGCGGCGGCGTTCGAGCCGCGCGTGAAGGCGCTGATCGCCTTCGACGGCGTCTACGACATGGGCGCGGCGATCGCCGCGCACCTGGGCGGCGACCACATAGCGGCCCGCGCGGCCCTGCGACATCCCGAGGCCGACACGGTCATCGGCGCCATGATGGCGCACAACCCGGTCGCCCGCTGGGCCTTCGGCCACGGCACCTGGGTGACCGGCGCCACCCCGGCCGGATACGCGCTGAAGATGCTGGACTACCACCTGCGCGACGGTGTCGCCGAGCGCATCTCCTGCCCGACGCTGGTGTGCTCCGCGCCGGAAGACTTCGCCTTCCAGGGCCAGCCCGAAGCCCTGTACGAGCACCTGACCTGCGACAGAACCCTGATCGAGTTCAGCGCGGCGGAAGGCGCCGACGCGCACTGCCAATCGGGCGCGCAGAAGCTCGCCCTCGCCCGCATCGCCGACTGGCTGGAAAGGACATTCCGATGAAGAAGTTTCTGCCCATCATGTTGCTCGACGTGGTCCCCGTCGTCGCCGCCTACTACCTCCTGCGCCTGGCGGACGTGGCGGAGGGCACCGCGCTGCTGGTGGCCACCGCCGTCGGCGTCGCCCGCGTGGCCTGGGTGGCGATCAAGGACCGGCGCCTGGACGGCTTCGCCGCCTGCACCGGCCTGGTCTTCGCCCTGGGCCTGGCCCTGTCGTTCGTGTCCGGCGACGAGCGGTTGCTGCTGGCGGTCAAGTCGCTCACCACCGGGGTCCTGGCCGTGGTGCTCATCGGCACCTGCGTGGCCGGCAAGCCCGCCGCCTTCGGCATCGCCAAGCGCTTCGGCGCCGAGGACGAGGCCACCGCCGCCCGCTGGGACGTCCTGTACGCCCACAACCCCGCCTTCCGCCACATCTACCTGGTCATGACCTTCGTCTGGGCCGGCGCCCTGCTGGCCGAATCCCTGGTCCGCATCCCGCTGGTGTACCTGCTGCCCATCGACGTGACGACGGGCCTGTCCACCGTCCTGCTGCTGGGCACGCTCGGCCTGGCCGGTGCCTGGAGCGCGTGGTACGGCAAGCGCGGCGAACTGGCCGCGACCGCCTGACGGGCGGCGCCCCCCGATATCGACGTCAAGAAAGGAATGGGATGAAAGACCTGATTCTGGATGTGGACGACGCGCTGGCCCTCCTGTTCGCCGTGCGCCATCCGGACCTGCGGCTGCGCGCGGTGAGCTGCGTGGCGGGCAACGCCGGGCTCGACCAGGTCGTGGCCAACACGCTGAAGGTGCTGGACGCCGCCGGGGCGCCGGACGTACCGGTGGGCGCGGGGGACGGCGTGCGGCCGAGCCCGCCCTGGAACTGCTCAGGGACACCGTGCTCGGCGCGGCCGAGCCCGTCGTGCTGGTCGGGCTGGCGCCGCTGACCAACATCGCGCTGGACGTCTTCTCAACGTCTCCGTCGACGCGGCCACCTGCGAGGCGCTGACCGGGCACGAGGAGCCGGGCAGCCGGCTGGCGGGGCGGCTGCTGCGCCACCAGATCGCCATCTGCGGCATGGACCCGCGCGTGGCCGGCGACGGACTGCTCGGTGACGCGGGCGCGGTGTGCGCGGTCGCCGAGCCTGACGGTCTGGGGACGCCGCCCGCTACCGCAGGCTGTTCCTGGACACGGTGGTGCGGAACTGAGGGCCGTTCGCCGCAGGCTATTCGCGGGCGAGCATGGCCATTCCCTCGAGGTCGTGGTCGACATAGTGCGCACCGCTGACGCTGACGGTCACCTTCTTGATCGTTCCACCCGAGAACGGAAACGGTGCCGTATAGTCGCTGCTCACGGGATCGGCGGAGTCGCGTCCCACGCACAAACCCTCACCCGCGAGCGCGAATTTGCCGGGCTGGGTGCGCATCGTGCCTTCCACGACGGCCTGATCCCCGACGAACAGGCGCAGTCTGCCGCGCGCCACCCCTTCCGGCTCTTCGCCTTCCTTCGCGAATTCCACGCCGACGGTGATGGAACCCGTGGGAAGCGGCTCGTCGGACACGAAGCCCTGCTCTTCGACACCGAGAAAGTTGTAGCAATAACGCAGCGCGCCGTTCTTGATGAACAGAGCGTGCCCACCGAACCTCGAACCCTGCGCGAAGATCACACCTTCAGGGGAGTCGACGTCCAGCTCGGCCTTGATCGAGAAGGACCGGTTGCGGACATTGACCGCCACACCCTCGGGCACATCGGCCGTGCCCGGGTAGTAGACATAGACATCGCGTGGCTTGGCGGGCAGCGGACGCTCCAGGGCGAGTTGTTCGCGCGGCGTTCTGTCGTCCAGCGGGAACGCGCCGTTGGCTCCAGCCTCCGCGAACCAGAGCCCCACCAGTTGACGGACCCTGTCCGGATGTTCGGCCGACAGATCACAAGTTTCGGCTCGATCCTCGTCCACGTGATAGAGCTCCCACTCGTCGGCCATGAAGTCACCCTTGCCGTTGAGCGCTCCGTGGCGGGCCACGACCTTCCACCCGTCGTGGTAGAGAGCTCGGGTGCCGAGCATCGCGTAATACTGGGTGATGCGTGTGCTCGGGGCGTGCGCGTCGCTGAAGCTGTAGGCCATCGACGTGCCGTGCATCGGCGACTGGGTATGCCCTTTTATCTGCTGGGGCGGTTCGATGCCCACGAGTTCGAGCACGGTGGGCACGATGTCGATCGCGTGGTGATACTGGTCCCGCACCTGGCCGCCGACGTCCTTCATCTGCTTGGGCCAGCTGATGATCAGTGGGTCGGCGATGCCGCCTTCGAGGGTGTAGCGCTTGAACATCTTGTACGGCGTGTTGAAGGCCCACGCCCAGCCCGTCGGATAGTGGTTGTAGGCGTCCGGCCCGCCGAGCTTGTCCAGCTTGGCCAGGTTCTCCGCGGCATCCTCCGGCCAGCCGTTGAAGAACTTGTTCTCGTTGACCGAACCGTCAGGCGACCCTTCACCGCTGGCGCCGTTGTCGGAGACGACGACCACGATGGTGTTGTCCAGCTGTCCGGACTCCTCGAGATAATCCAGGAGTCTGCCGATCTGGTGGTCGGTGTAGGCGCAGAACGCGGCGAACACTTCGGCCATCCTGCAGAACAGGCGGCGCTCGTCCTCGGTGAGCGAGTCCCACGGCTTGACGTGGTCGCCGGGGACGATGACATCGCTCACGGGCCATGGGTTGATCGGCGAGAGCCGGGTGTCCGCCGGCACGACCCCATGCTCTTTCATGCGCTCGAGGACGACCTCGCGGTAGCGCTCGTAGCCCATGTCGAAGACGCCCTTGTATTTCTCGATCCATTCCCTGGGCGCGTGGTGAGGGGCGTGGGTGGCGCCGGGCGCGAAGTAGCAGAACCACGGCTTGTCCGGATCCACCTGGCGGATGTCACGGACGAACTCGATCGCGCGATCGGCCAAATCCCTGGACAGGTGGTATCCGTCCTCAGGGGAGTACGGCTGTTCGATGAAGTGCTGGTCATACGTCAGATCGGGAAACCACTGGTTGGTCTCACCGCCCAGGTAGCCGTAGTAGCGCTCGAAACCGCGGCTTGTCGGCCAGGTTCTGCGCGAACTGGCCATGCTCGACTCGGTCTCCGGCGTGAGATGCCACTTGCCGATACCCAGAGTCGAATAGCCGTGCTCGACCAGTATTTCGGCGAGGGTGCCGTTCTCCGGTGGGATCACCGCGCTGAGACCGGGAAACCCGTTGGCCCCCTCCACGATGCAGGCCATGCCGTTGCTGTGGGCGTTACGGCCGGTCAGCAGGCTGGAACGGGTCGGTGAGCAGAGCGCGGTGGTGTGCCAGTTGCTGTAACGCAGGCCCAGGTTCGCCAGCCGGGTCATGTTCGGCGTTTTCACCAGGCCGCCGAAGGTGTCCCAGCTCGCGATGCCGGTGTCGTCCCAGACGATGTAGAGCACGTTGGGCGACCCTTCGCGCGCTCGCGGAGGCAGAAAGGGCTCCCAGTCCGGAGTGGAGTCGCGAACGTCGAGATTGATCACGCCGTTGAATGTCCGGTTCACGTGTTCCTCCGCATCGGCACCTCACGACTGGATCCCCCAGGTGCGATCGAGTGCAACGCGGCGTTCACTCAACGAATGTTCAAGCCCGCCGGAGCGGTACTTTGCGCGTCTTGATACGTTGTTGACAGGTGTGCCGGGAAGTCTGGTCGGCGAGTGAGCGACCCGACCCCTGTGACGAGCGGAGTTCCATGCCCGGCCCCACTGTGCGACGTACACCACGCCTGCTCGACAGGAGCACGTGGCCAGAAGCCCGCCGTATCGCCGACATCCTGCGTAAGGAGACCATCGGCGGGGCATTGTTGCTCGTCGCCGCGCTCGCCGCGCTGATCTGGGCCAACTCTCCGTGGGCGCCGACGTACCAGGATCTGCGCGCGACCGAGATCGGGCCCGCCGCGCTGCATCTGAACCTCGACCTGGCCACCTGGGCCGCGGACGGGCTGCTCGCGATCTTCTTCTTCGTGGCCGGGCTGGAGCTCAAGCGGGAGTTCGTCGCCGGTGACCTGCGCGACCCGCGGCGGGCGGCGGTGCCGGTGGCCGCGGCGATCGGCGGGGTCGTGATGCCCGCCCTGGTGTACCTGGTGGTCACCGGCGGCGACGGGGTCGCCAGGGGATGGGCGATCCCCACCGCCACCGACATCGCCTTCGCGCTGGCGGTGCTGGCGGTGATCGGCCGGTCCCTGCCCGACGCGCTGCGTACCTTCCTGCTGACCTTGGCGGTGGTGGACGACCTGATCGCCATCGTCATCATCGCCGTCTTCTACACCTCGCAGCTCGCGGTGCTGCCGCTGCTGGCGGCGCTGGTGCCGCTGGGCGTCTTCGCGGTGCTGGTGCGGCGGCGGGTGCGCTCGTGGTGGCTGCTGTTGCCGCTGGCCTTCGTCACCTGGGCGCTGGTGCACGCCTCGGGCGTGCACGCCACCGTGGCCGGGGTGCTGCTGGCTCTGACCGTCCCCGTCCTGCCGGGGACACGTGCGGGCGGCTCGGGGCTGGCCGAGCACTTCGAGCATCGGTTCCGGCCGTTCTCCGCGGCATTCGCCGTTCCCGTCTTCGCCTTCTTCTCCGCCGGTGTCGCGCTGGGCGGGCTGAGCGGTCTGTCCGAGACGCTGACGGAGCCGGTCGCGGCGGGCATCGTGGCGGGGCTGCTGATCGGCAAGCCGCTCGGCATCCTGACCGCGACCTGGCTGGTGGCCCGTTTCACCCGCGCCACCCTGGACGAGGGGCTGGCCTGGGTCGACATGGCCGGGCTGGCCATCCTGGCCGGCATCGGGTTCACCGTGTCGCTGCTGATCGGGGACCTGGCGTTCGGCGCGTCCGGCGCGGATCAGGTCAAGGTCGCCGTCCTGGCCGGCTCACTGGCGGCGGCGCTGCTGGCCACGGTGATCCTGCGGCTGCGTGCCCGCCTCTACCAGCGCATTCACGAGGCCGAGACCGCCGACTCCGATCACGACGGCATCCCGGACCTCTACCAGTCTCCCTAGCCGCCCCACAGCGAGCCGTCCTGTACGCACGCCTCACCGGGCCACCTGACGACGCACGAACCCGCGGTCCATCGTCAAGAATGAAGTTTCGACCGATCGGCCTGGACGGTGCTCATAGCGTGGGCGGCACCTGGGCGCGAACATTCTTTCCACAAGGGGAATGGCGTTCTGGGAGCCGGTGCGCGCGTACTGGCAGGACCAGAACCCGCAGACCGAGGCCGCGGTCCGCCAGGCCCTGACCGTGGACGCCATCCGCTGGCAGTACCTGCACGGCGTGCCCGACGAGAGCGTGGTCAGCCCCGACACCTGGCATCACGATGGCGCGCGCCTTCGCCGAGGACGCGCCCGACGCCGAGACCCACCTGCTCGACGGCGGCCACTTCCTGCTCGAAAGCCGGCTCGACGCCGTGGCCGGACACATCCGCGGCTTCCTGGGGAGGGCACTGCCATCCTCGCTGCGGTAACCCCCGGCCCCGTCAGCGGGTCGTCGCCGGCGCCTTCGGGAGCGTGACGTACTTGCCCAGGAAGTGGCGGGCGCTGGGGACGTCCAGGCGGTAGTCGTAGTTGGTCAGTTTGCAGGCGTCGTCCGCGCCGCTGATGGAGGTGGCCACCAGCAGGTGTGAGTCAGGGCGCCCGAGGAAGTTGGGGCCGCCGGAGTCGCCGAAGCAGGTACTGCCGTCGCTCTTGGCCTTCGGCATCAGGTCCAGCCACTTGCCGGACATGCCCTTGAACGAGATCGACGCCTGGTTGCGGGTGTCGGCGTAGTGGTAGCGGTACTCCTGCTTCTGCGACTTCTTCTTGCCGGAGGAGACCTTGGTCGTGGACAGGGAGCCGTATCCGACCGAGGTGAAGCGGGTCGCGCTCATGTCGCCGGCGGCCTTGAGACGGTCGAGCAGGCCGGGCTCGGGAAGTTGGGCGGGCGTGATGTCCGGAACGGGTGTGCCGAAGACCACGACGGCCATGTCATGCAGGTCCGAGGACTCCTTGTAGCGGGGGTCCGGGACATAGCGTCCGGTGTGGAGAGTGGCTCCCCGCTGGTATTCGGTCTCGAACGTGACGTGGGCGGTCTTCTGACCGGGATCGCCGCAGTGTGCGGCGGTGAGGAAGACCGTGGGCGAGATCAGCGTGCCCGTGCAGTAGCTCCACGTGCCGTCGGGGTTGGGCGTCTCGTCGATGAGGGCGCCCACTTCCGGGTGCGCGTTTCCATCGGCGGCGCCGTTGGTGATGGCCGACGCCGGTGTGCTTGCCGCCATGATCCAGACAACCGGAACCACGACAAAGGGGACAAAACGCATTTTCGGAGTGTACGTATCTCTCCCCTGCGGAAAGAAGTGGTGAAGGAAAAGATCTACCGTTGGTTCCAGCACCGTGCGGTCACTGGCCTGGCCTGTGGCGAGGATGTCGATCGATCGCCGCCGGCCATGAACCCGTGCTGATCGTGTCCGGGCCGGCCGCCCGAGTTCGAAGACGCGGTCCAGGATCGGGGCGGTCGACGGGGGAAACAGCGCCGCCAGTCCGCGAAGCGGTTCCCGGCCGCCGGGGGGCACATGGAGCGGGACCGCCGGGCGCAGCGCCGGAGCCGGCCACTCCGCCAGCGGGCATGCCGGCACCGCATCCGAGCACGGTCACGCGCATCTTTCCGCCCTTGTTCGTGCCTGCCGAGCGACCCGCATACCTTGATCATGACGCTGACGCTGACGCGGATCGGGATCGCCAACCAGGCTTGACGAACACGCGAACCCTGGTCGGCATGACAGTGCCGGCTGTGCGGGCTGAGGCGTCCGTGGAGATGGGGCCAGGACGATCCACGAACCGAAGGCTTCGCTCCGGCACCCTTGTGGCTGCGGAGGATTCATTCGAGCAGATCAGCTTTCCCGCGTGAAGGTGGTGATCGCGGTGGCGAAGGCGTCGGGCTGTTCGATGTGTCCCAGGTGCCCGCTGTCGTGCAGGAGGATGTACTGGGAGTGGGGGATGCCTTGGTGCAGCATCTGGCCCCAGTGGGGTCCGCAGATGAAGTCGTGGGCGCCGCTGATGATCAGGCTCGGCGTGGTGATGCCGCCCAGCATGTCGCGTACGTCGAAGGGTGGTTCAGCGGCGCGCATGGGATCGATCCAGGCACGCAGCGACGCCCGGAGGGGAGCCAGGCCGGCTTCGTGGGCCCAGTAGTCGGCGAAGTAGGCGGGCAGGACGGCTCGCAGGCCCTGGGTGCAGGATTCGTTGTCGGTGGCGGCCAGGGTCTGCCGGAAGGCTTCCGGGATGCCGGCCGCCTCTGGCTGGTCGGGATGTCGCTGTGGGAGGCGGTCGAGGTTGCTGAGCGCCTGGTTCCAGAATTCTTCTCCGGTGCGGGGTGAGGTGTCGTAGAGGATCAGGCCGGCCAGGGCGTCGGGATGGGTGAGCACGTAGTGCTGAGCGACGAAGCCGCCGTGGGAGTGGCCGAGCAGGAACGGTCGCGTCGCGGTCAGATGCTCCATGACGCCCCGCAGGAACCGGGCGTAGGTGTCGATGCGGTAGTCCTGCGGCCGGGGCAGGTGCCCGGATCCGCCGGTGCCGATCGGCTCCAGGTAGACCAGGGTCAGATGCCGCTCCAGTTCGGGCATCCGCAGATACTCCCAGCCGAGTCCGGGGCCGCCCGGGTGGACGAGGCAGAGCGGGCCGGAGCCCGCGATGTGGTAGCGCTGAAGGACGCCCTCAATGCTGACCGTGTGGGTCCCCGGCAGCAGGGGGTCGGGGGCGAGGTTCACAAGGGTGCTCCTGACGAAGTAGACGGTGCTGCCCCGGGGTCGCCGGGGCAGCACTCAGGTGGTTGCGCCCGCGCCTGCCGGGCTGAGAGAGCGGATGGATGCTCGGCGTGATACGCGCAGTCGTCAGGCAGCGGCCTGACGGATGAGGTCGGCGACCGCGGCGGGCTGGGAGACGTAGACGGCGTGGCTGGCGACGGCCTCGACGACGGACGCTCCGGCGCGCTCGGCCATGGCGCGCTGGGCCGGCGGCGGGATCATGCGGTCGTCGGTGGCCACCAGGTACCAGGTCGGCTTGTGCCGCCAGGCCGGCTCGGTGACCACGCCGCTGAGGGCGTCCACACCCCAGGGGACCTGCGCGTCGGCCATGAACGCCGCCGTCCGCGCGGGCAGGTCGGCGGCGAACGCGCCGTGGAACTTGTCACGGTCGAGGAACAGGAAGCCGTCGCGCGGAGGCAGGATCGGCGGCACCGGCGCCCCGGGCGGCGGGTCGGCGATGAGCGTGCTGACCGATTCGCCCTTGTCCGGGGCGAACGCCGCGATATAGGCCAGCGCCGCCACGTTGGGGTGCGTACCGGCCTCGCTGACGACGGCCCCGCCGTAGGAGTGGCCGACGAGCACGGCCGGGCCGTCGAGCGCGTCCAGGACCTGGCGGGTCGCGGCGACGTCACCCTCCAGAGACAGCGTCGGGTTCTGCACGATCCGGACGTGGAAACCGTCCTTGGCCAGGTCGTCGTAGACGCCCTGCCACCCGGATCCGTCCACGAAGCCACCGTGCACCAGCACGATGTTCCTGATGGTCGTCATGGTCACTCCTGACCTGGATGGACAGGCCCGATGCCTGTCCGATGCGCTCCATTCAAGATGCGAGGAAGATCACGGGCCATGCAGAACAGCACGCAGAAGTACTGCGGAAACGGCCTTCCGCGGGTCAGGGCTCGGCCGTCGCCAGATCGCGGCAGCGGCCGCTCGCCTCGGCGTCGCCGACGGTCTCGTACACCTCGGCTGCCCGCGCGTAGGTGTGGCGGCTCTCGCCGGTCCGGCCCTCGTCGGCCAGCAAGGCCGCCAGTGTCTCCAGGGAGTGGGCCTGGGGGACGGGTAACTGGGCCTGCTCCATGAGGCTGACGGCCTCGGTGAGCTTGGTGATCGCTTCGGTTCGGTGGCCGAGCGATCCCAGACATTCGCCGACGCGGGCAAGCACGATCGGCCGGGTGAACGCCGCGATGCTCGGCGTCATCCCCGACTTGTCGTCGTTCAGCAGGGCCCACAGGTCGAGGTACTGCTCCAGCGCCTCGGCGTGGTGTCCGGCGTCGCGAAGGCAGGTGCCGAGGGCGCCGAGACACTGGCTGTACGTATCGATGTCGCCGTTGGCCTTGAACATCCGCGCCGCCTGGGTTTCCGACGCAGTGGCCTCATCCAGCCGTCCGAGCCTTCGAAGCGCACCTCCCGTGGCGTGGTGGGCCGAGGCGATCTGCGCCGTGGCGCCACTGCGGGTGGCGAGGTCGATCGCCCGGGCCGCGTAGCGCAGTGTGCTCTGCGGGTCGTCTCGTGGCACCAGATGGACCCAGGCCAGCGAGTTCAGCTGAGCGGCCTGCCGGGCCGGATCACCCAGGACCGCGGCGGCCTCGGCGCCGAGGGTGAAGACCTCATGCCAGTGCGGCGCGTGCATCCACCGGTCGGAGAACCAGTACATCGACTCGGCGCAGTCCAGGACCGCGGCATGCCGGCCGCCGCTCGCCGCGTGCCGCAACGCGCCCAGCCAGTTGTCCACGTTCGCGCGCAGCCAGTGGTCGGCCTCCTCCGGGGAGGACAGGTCGGCGTCAGCCCGGTCGGGACGGCCGTACGCGGGCTCGAACCATCGCCCGGCGGTGGTGGCCATCCGCAGCAGCCACGACGTCATCGTCGCGGTGATCGTGTCGCGCTCGGTCGCGGTCTCCTCCTCCTGCAGCCGATCGCGGGCGAACAGCCGCACCAGGTCGTGGAAGCGGTAACGGCCCGACGTACTGTCCTCCAGCAAACCGAGATCGACGAGCTCATCGAGGGCGTCCCAGGCGTCCGCCACCGAGATCCCGCCGAGCACCGCGGCGAGAGCGGCGCCGAAGGTACGGCCGGGCACCAGGGCCAGCCGGCGGAAGACCCGCCGCGCGGATGGGGCCAGCTGGTCGTAGGACATCCCGAACGCGGTCGCGATCTTGAGGTCGCCGGCTTTGAACTGCTCCAGGCGCCGCTCCTCGTCCGCCAACCGGCTGACGAACTCGGCGGCCGGCCAGCCGGGCCGGCTGACCAGCCGGTTTCCCGCGATCCGCAGGGCCAGCGGCAGGCCACCGCAGAACCGGGCAAGCTCGCCGATCGCCGCTCCACCGTCGGCCGACCCGCGCCTTCCCAAGATCCCGGTCAGCAGTTCGGCCGCTTCCACCGCCGGCAACGGGCCGAGGCTCAGCCGGTGCACGCCCTCCAGACCGGCCAGCAGCCGCCGGCTCGTCACGAGCGCCCTGCTGGGGCCGCCACCGGGGAGGATCGGACGGATCTGCTCCTCCGACCCGGCGTTGTCGAGCACCACGAGAACGCGCCGTTCCCGCAGGAGCGACCGGTACAACGAAGCGCGCTCCGACGCTTCGCGGGGCAGGTGCCGCTCGGCGATGCCGAGCGCGCGCAGCAGTTGCGTCAGGATATCGTCGAAGGTGAGCGGCTGGGGCGACATGCCGGCCAGGTCGACGAAGAACACCCCGTCGGAAAAGCTCGGCCGTAGCACATGGGCGGCGCGAACGGCGAAGGCTGTCTTGCCCAGTCCAGCCGCGCCGGTGATGAGCGCGACGCCGGCGGCTCCTGGCGCGTCCCCGGCGTGCACGAAGTCATCCGTCCAGGCCAGCTCGGCGGCACGGCCGGTGAAGTCGTCCACCGATCGCGGCAGCTCGCACAGACCAGAAGCCCGCGTCCAGTGATCTCGCAGCCGGCCCTCTCGCGCCAGGTCGACGAACTGCTGACGATCGTCCTCGCCCAGGGAAAGCGCCTGCGCCAGAGCGGCCACGGTCCGCTGCTGGGGCCCGCTGCTGCGCCCGCGCTCCATGTCCGACAAGGTCCGGGCACTGACCCCCGATGCCTCGGCGAGTTGTTCCAGCGTCAGACGCGCCATGCGCCGATGCCGGCGCAGCAACTCCGCGAAGCTGGATGGGGCGATGATGAGCCGCTCCTTGTCCTGTTGTGCCGCAGGCGGCTTCGAGCCTACGGGCCGCTGCCGCGCTTTCACCAACGTCATAGGGAACAGGCGCAACCGGCTTTCCTTGTCCGAGGAGATGATCGGCATCACCTGTGGTGCGAAAGGCGGCGGTCACGCCCTGGCGTGCACCCGACGGGCGGCGACCAAGGACGCCACGACGAGAGCGGTGAGCACGCCCCAGTACAGGAAGCCGCGGGAGCCGGTCGCCAGCAGGTTCTCGGCCAGGTAGACCAGGCCGGGAAGCAGGTAGACGGCGGCCGCCAGCGCCCAGCGGCCGTCCCTGGCGGCCAGCGTCGCGGCCAGCACCAGCAGCATGGCCGCCACCTCGACACCCGCCCGCGAGACGACCCAGGCGGGTTCCCACGTCGGCACCTGCGTGAGCTGCAGCACCCAGCCGGCCAGCGGGACGAGCAGCCACCGCGGCGACCGGGCGGGCATCGTCCCGCCCCACCACCGGGCCTTCCCGGACGCGCGGCCCGCCCCCGCCCGCCGAACGGCCAGCACCGTCGCCCCGGCCGCGACCATCCAGTAGGGCGCGACCGGCGCGAGGTCGCCGAACATCGGACCGAGGGTGAACATGGGCGTGCCGAGCCCCGGGATCATGGGCAAGCTCGCCGTCACCGCGGCGACCGCCGCAAGGGGAGCCGCGACGCGCATCCATCCCCGCACGAGCGCCACCATCAGGACGATCCCGAGCGCCGTCCACTCCGGGTAGATGACGTACGGCAGGACGGGAAACTGCGCGAAGGTGACGACCGCCACGCTCAGCACGCCGAGGTGCAGACCGTCGGCCCACGACGGCACGCCGGACGCGCGAGTGGCCCGGACGCGGACGGTGAACCCGCCGGCGAGGAGATGCAGTGCCTCACGGAGTGACGGACGACGCACCCCCGGCCCGGCCGCCTCCATCAGCGTGCCGATCAACTCCTCGCCGTGCTCGGCGCGGTAGCCCTTGGGGTAGGCGCGCAGGAGGCGGCGGTAGCGCCGTTCGAGAACGTGGTTCATCCGCTCGTCACCCCGCTCGGCCGCAGGACGAGTGCGGCGGCGCGCTGCATCCGGGCCGCCTGGGCACGGGCGGCGCCCACGCCGTCGTCGGTGATCCGGTAGTAGCGCCGCGGACGCCCGTTGACCGTCTCCTCGCGGTCCAGCCGCACCCAGCCGGTCTCCGAGAGCCGGTCGAGCGCGCTGTACAGGGTGCCTACGGCGAGGTCGACCTCGCCGAGCGACTGGGTCCGGGCCTGTTTGATGATCCCGTAGCCGTGGAGCGGTTCTTCCATCAAGGCGACGAGGATGAAGTAGGTCGCCTCCGTCATGCCGATCATGCTCCGACTATATATCGACCGTCGAAGTATTAGGAGCGGATGCGCGCATTGGTCGCCGACGGGCGCTCGAACCCACGCCGCACGCCATGAACAGCGCGGAAGACCACCCGCCCGCGCCGCGCGCCGGCCCATGCTGATAACCGCGCTACCGGCGCGCTAGCGCCGGGCTAATGGGCCGGAAGAGCATCTGGGGCATGGTTTACGTGCTGGTGGCGAGTCAGGTCCTTCTCGCCACGGTCTTCGTCGTCTCCGCGTACTCGAAGCTGCGTAGCCGTGCCGCACTACAGTCTTTCGCCGCCACCCTGCGACTGCTGCCCGGCCCGGCCCGGTTCCCGGCTGCCATGGCGACGGTGGCCATGGAACTTGTCGCCGCGGCCACCTTGATCGTGCTTCCACATGCGGGGCTGGCCGCCGGCGGGATGTTGTTGATCGCGTTCTCCACATGGATCGCTGTTTCTCTTCGCTGGGGGCAGCGCGAGCCATGCCGGTGCTTCGGCGCGTCCGTGACCCCGCTCGGCCCGGTGCATCTGGTCCGTAACGGGCTGCTGCTGCTCGTCGTCGCGCTGGGTTCGGTGGCGCTGATGTCTCCCGGCGGCCCCGTGACCGTGGCCGGCCTCGCCCTGGCGGTGCCGGTTGGGCTGGTCGGCGCCGTCCTCTTGATCGTCTTCGACGATATCGCCGCTTTGTTCACGGAAGTCTCGGGGAGTGCGTGATGCCGTATCTGATCGTTGCCGTCGCCCTGGTCGGCATGTTGTGCCTGCTGAATCTCCTGCTGACGGTCGGAGTGATCCGCCGGCTGCGGAAGCAGGCCGCGTCAGCCGCATCCTTGCCGCACATGGGGGAAGGGCTCGCCGTCGGGGAGAGGATCCCGGAGTTCGCCGCCATCACCACCGATGGCGAGCCGATCTCCGATGAGCTGATCGAAGGGCCCGCCCTGATCGGCTTCTTCTCCCCGTCCTGTCAGCCCTGCAGGGAACTCATGCCGCGCTTCATCGACCATGCCCGCCGAACCCCGGGTGCCGTGCTCGCCGTCGTCGTCACCGACGGCGACGAGGAGGCCGCCGCCGACGTCGAACGCCTCGCCGAGGTGGCACGTGTCGTGGTCGAGGCGCCTCAGGCCGCCGTTCAGAGCGCCTTCCAGGTCGCCGGCTATCCGACCGTCTTCGAGATCGGTGCGGACGGCAGGGTCGCCGACAACGATCCCGTGTTGCCCGCCACGGTCAGCGCATGATCCGAACGGCGAAGGCCGCCGCAGGGGTGGCCCTGCGCGCGGCCCCGGGACTGACGGCGGTCTATGTCCTGGTGATGATCGCTGAGGCGATCGCGCCGATCGCGGTGGCGTGGCTGACCAAACTGGTGGTCGACTCCCTGGCAGGACAGGGATCGGCGGCCGAGCTGAGCACCCTCGCGGTGGGGCTGGCCGCCGCGGGCATCCTGATGACGGTGCTGCCCCAGCTCATGCAGTACCTCAGCAGCGAGATGGGCAGGTTGTTCACCGCCCAGACCACCACACAGCTGTTCTCCGCGACGCTGCGATTCGCCGGATTGCGCCGGTTCGAGGACCCCAACTTCCACGACCAGCTGCGGATGGCGAAGAACAGCCTGGCAACGGGACAGGAAGTCGTCACCGGATGCCTGGGGGTCGCGAGCGCGGTGATCACGCTGGCCGGAATGGTCGGCTCCCTTCTGATGGTCAGTCCGGTTCTCACCGGGATCGTCCTGGCCACCGGGGTTCCCGCGCTGCTGGCGCAGTTGCGGCTGTCGCATCGTCGCGCCGCGATGATGTGGGACATCGGCCCGGCCGAACGACGCCAGATGTTCTACGGCGAACTGCTCACCACGATCGCGGCGGCGAAGGAGATCCGTCTGTTCAACAGCGGCCGTTTCCTGCGAGGCCGCATGATGACCGAGTTACGCACGTCCAACGCCGCACGCCGCCGGATGGACCTCAAGGAACTGTCCGTTGAGGGCCTGCTGACGCTGCTCGGCGCCGTGGTCGCGGGCGGCGGGCTGATCTGGGCCGTCATCTCCGCCGGCTCCGGCGCGTTGAGCATCGGCGACGTGTCCCTGCTGATCGCCGCCATCGGCGCGGTCCAGGCCGCCCTCAACGGGCTGATCATCGGTATCGCCGCCCTCCACCAGGATCTGCTCATGTTCGGCCATTACGTGGCCGTGACCTCGGCCGAACCCGACCTCCCCATTCCCGCCGAGCCCGCGCCACTGCCCCGGCTGAGCCACGGCATCCAGCTGACCGACGTGTGGTTCCGCTACAGCGAGGATCACCCGTGGATCCTGCGCGGCCTGAGCCTGTTCATCCCGGCCGGCGCGGCGGTCGCCATCGTCGGTCTGAACGGGGCCGGCAAGTCCACCCTCGTCAAGCTCCTGTGCCGGTTCTACGACCCGCAGCACGGAAGCATCACGTGGGACGGCGTCGACATCCGTGACGTGCACCCCGATGATCTGCGGCACCGCATCAGCGGAGTGTTCCAGGACCACATGGCCTACGACATGTCCGCGGCCGACAACGTCTCCATCGGTTTCGTCCCCGCCCGTGAGGACGAAGCCCGCATCCGCGGGGCCGCTCACGAGGCCGGGATTGACGACAAGCTCTCCTCCCTTCCTCGCGGGTACGACACCCTGCTGACGCGGACGTTCTTCAGCGAGGACGACAAGGACGACCCCGACACGGGTGTCGTGCTCAGCGGCGGGCAATGGCAGCGTACGGCCCTGGCCCGAGCGATGTTCCGCGGCCACCGCGACCTCGTGATCCTCGACGAGCCCTCCGCCGGGCTGGACCCCGAGGCCGAGGCCGACGTGCACGCCAGGACCCGGCGCCGCCGCCACGGAGCCAGCAGCCTGCTCATCTCTCACCGGCTCAACACCGTGCGCGACGCCGACCTCATCGTCGTTCTGGAGGACGGCGCCATCCGGGAAGCCGGGAAGCACGGCGCCCTCATGGCCGCCCGCGGCCCCTACGCACGGCTCTTCAACCTCCAGGCGACCGGGTACCGCGAGCCGGAAGAGGCGGTGGCCCTGTGAGGTGTGTGCTCCTGCGGTTCCGCCCTCGGTGGTGGCCGAAGGTTGTCGCCAGTCAGTAAAGGAGCCGACATAGATCAACTGACCGAGTTCTGAGACCGTAAAGCGAAGAAATGGATGAAGAGCGTGAAGATCATAACCGGACTCGCGGACCGCGTTGCGGCCCTGGTCCTTCCCGAGGACTCCGCCGGCGCCGTCATCAAGTGCTACAACAAGCCCATTGACGGCTATTGGTGGGGGCGGTGCTACTACAACCCCGCCTGCGGCAGCAGGTCGATGAAGGACAAGTACGCGTGCCACTGGGGGCCGGGAAGCACCTTCGGGGTGCGGAGCACTCTCAGCCGCAAGTGTTGCTAGCCGCGTAGCGGCCACTCAGGGGCCGGACGGTTGTCCGGCCCCTGAGAAGGATGCCTCATCACCTGGCCGGGCTGGCGGAGCGGGCGTCGCTGGCCGGTGGCCGGTTGGAGTACGGGGAGACGGCGGACGGCGGGTTGGAGTGCGGGGAGACGGCGGACGGCGGGTTCCGGCGGGCGGCCGGGCTGCCGTGGCCACGGTGAGGGGTTACTGCTGATCTAGCGCTGTCGGTCGACGGTTCCTGGGCTGGTCAGCCACGCACTGCGGCCAGGCACTCGTCGTACAGGTCCATGATGTCGCCCTTGCCGTCATTGTCGACCCACGTCATCGACGCGACATCCAGGCATGCGAACGCCGTCGCGATCACCGCGCGGGCCTTCGCGCCCACGCTGCCGGTGCCGGCGTCCATACGCGCCTCGATGAGCGGCAGCAGGTCCTCCTGGAATCGCAGTCGCTTCTCGAGCCAACCGGCACGCAGCGAGGCGGTGTTGTGCAGGAGGCGAAACCGCTCCAAGGCTTCTTCGCGGCTGTTGTGCAAGGTCAGTACGGCGGCGACCCCTGCGCGCAGGGACTCCCAGACACCGGCTTCGGCCGGCAGTTCGCCGATCGTGTCCGTCAGGACCTGCCTGAACCTGCTCTGGTCGCCGCCGAGAAGGTCCTCCTTGGTGCCGAAGTAGCGGAAGAGGGTGCGCTGGGAGACGCCGGCCTCTCGGGCGATCTGGGCGACGGTCGTCTCGTCGTAGCCCTGCTCGGTGAACAGGCGCAGTGCCGTCTCAAGGATCTCTCGGGAGGCCAGCTGCCGTGTCCGGTCCCACAGCGTGGCCGGTGCGCCCCCCGCTGTCTCGGCTTCCTGCTTCATGTGCCCAGGCTAACACCGCACTGCCAGAGTGGCATCCGCATGCAATTTGGCATTCACTGCCAGGCAGTCGTACGCTGCCCGAAGCGATCGTCGCGGAACAACCCGCCCGATCCCCATGCCTCTCACAAGCACGCAAAGGAACGCATCATGTCCGCACCCGCAGCTTTGATCACCGGTGGAACCAGCGGCATCGGCAAGGCGACCGCTGAGCTGCTCCACGCCCGCGGCCACCGCGTCATGGTCACCGGCGTCAGCAACCTCGCCGACGCCGGACTTCCCGAAGGCGTCACGGTCGTCCGGGCCGACGCACGGTCCCTGCCGGACATCGACCATGCGATGGAGCAGGCACGCCGCCAATTCGGCTCCCTCGACCTGCTCTTCCTCAACGCGGGCATCTCCCGGCCCGGCCCGATCGAGTCAACCGACGAAGCCGCCTTCGACGCCCTGTTCGACATCAACGTCAAGGGCACCTTCTTCACCCTGCAAAAGGCGCTCCCGCTCCTCAACGAGGGCGCCTCGGTCGTGTTCACCGTGGGCGCCGGCGAAGGGCTCGGAGCCGCCATGACAGCCGCCAAGGGCGCTCTGATCCCCCTCATGCGCTCCCTCGCGCTCGAACTCGCCCCCCGCCGCATCCGCGTCAACGCCGTCAGCCCAGGACTGATCAACACCCCTGCCTACAGCAAGTTGGGTATCTCCCAGGAAATGATCGAATCCTGGGCCCGGGACGTCCCGCTCGGCCGCGTCGGCGCTCCCGCCGACATCGCCGAAGCCGTGGCCTTCCTCGCTTCGGACGCCGCCGGCTACATCACCGGCGACAACCTCGTCGTCTCCGGGGGCATGGGTGTTCACGCCCGCCCCTGACGAGCGGTTCCGCACCCGGCCCTGACTGGGAATGGCGGCCGTCGCCACGACGAAGTCTTCCTCGTCAGGCGAACCTGTCCGGTCACAGCACTAGCATGGCCCAGGTGAGAGTCGACGAGAGCGCGCCGATCCGGGTGCTGATCGTGGACGACGACGCCCTCGTACGCGCCGGTCTGACGTTGATGCTCAAAGGCGCCCCCGACCTGCACATCGTCGGCGCGGTGGCCGACGGCGGCGAGGTGGAGAGCGCCGTGGCCAAGCACGGTCCTGACGTGGTGCTCATGGACATCCGGATGAACGGCCTCGACGGCATCGAGGCGACCAGGCGGCTGCGGTCGCGGGCAGGGGCGCCCGAGGTGGTGGTGCTCACCACGTTCGACGCCGACGAGCTGGTGTTCAGGGCTTTGCGGTCGGGGGCGAGCGGGTTCCTGCTCAAGGACACCCCGCCGGAGGGCATCGTGGACGCCGTGCGGAAGGTCGTGGCGGGGGAGCCGATTCTGTCGCCGAGCGTCACGCGCAAGCTGATCGCCCATCTGGTGCCCGAGGAGGAGAGCCGACGACGTACCGACGCCCGTCAGGTGCTGGAGCGGCTGAGTGAGCGGGAGCGCGAGGTGGCGCTGGCGGTCGGCCAGGGGAAGCCGAACGCGGTGATCGCCGGTGAGCTGCACATGAGCGTGGGCACTGTGAAGGGGTACATCTCCCGCATTCTCACCAAGGCGGGCCTGGACAACCGGGTTCAGCTAGCCCTCATCGTCCACGACGCCGGGCTGGGGTAGCGGCCCAGGACCGGGACTCCGGCTCCCGACCGGTGAGGGCGAGCCGACTGATCGCGATCGTGCACTGCGGCGTCGAGGTTCCCTCAGTCGCCGGCGCAGCCGAGGTGCGCCCGAGGCGGGCAACCCTTCGTGGCTCATGGACGTGAGGCCAGACGATTTGACGAGGTGTTGGCCTCACCCGCGCCAACACCTGCCCTCTGTTTCTACGAGCCGCGACCAGCCGCGTGTTCCCCTAGATGAGGGAACTCGATATGACATTCCGACACCGCATCTCGATCACTACGCGTGTCACACTGTTCACTGCGGCTGTGGCGACGCTCCTGTCCGCCCTGCTGGCTCTCGCGCTCATGCTCGCGTTCTATCGGTACGCCACCACGTCGTTGACATCAGAGGTCATGGCGGCTGGCGGCCGGGTAGCCAGCGAGGTGGAGCGCCACGAAGCCTTCGCCACCCCCCTTGCCGAGCACAGTGACCGCAACCTGCAGGTTGTCGATCCCCGGGGTCTGGTTGTCGCCTCGACAGCGCAGCTGCAGGGCAAGCCGGTCATGGCGCCCTTTGGCCCTGACAGTAAGAACATCGCCCACTCCGTCGTGTGCGGCGGCGTCTTCCCTTCCCGCGGGTGTCAGATCGTGGTCGCGCAGTCGGCGCACACGAGGGCAGGGAACTGGATCATCTACAGTTCCTCCCCGAAGATTCCCCCGTACGTCGATCCATGGCTCGCCACCATGGTGGCAGGCGTCGCGGTGCTGCTGGCCGCGGCCATGACGCTCCTCGGCTATCGGATCGCCAATGCGGCGCTCAAGCCGGTGACCGCCATCCGCGCGGAACTCGACAAGATCAACGAGACCTGCCCCGAACGCCGGGTTCCTTATCCGCCGGTCCAGGACGAGGTGCACGATCTGGCTGACAGCGTCAACCGGACCCTGGCCCGTCTACAGGCCGCGATGGAGCAACAGCGTGCCTTCACCTCAGATGCCTCTCATGAGCTGCGTAGCCCCATTGCCGCGATACGCGCCGAGATCGAGGACGCGCTGCTCGCGCCTGAGGAGACCAGCGTGCCCACGGTGGGCAACACCGTTCTGAGCAGCGTGGGCAGGCTTGAGGCCATCGTCGACGACTTGCTGACCATCGCACGGCAGGATCGAGGTCGGCTCGTCGAACACGAGCCGGTCGACCTGCCGGAACTCGTGACCGAGGTATGTGGCAGGCGGCCTCACCCGAGCAAGAGGTTCGAATACGAGCTTGAGCGCGGCGTGGTAGTGATCGGTGACCGGGCCCGGCTGTCACATCTGCTCGCCAACCTGATCGACAACGCCGAACGGCACGCCACCTCCACAATCACCTTCCGTGTACGGCATGTGACCAGCCCGAAGCGTGACGCTCAACGCTTCCCGAACGGCATCGCGGTGCTGGAGGTGATCGACGACGGGACGGGCATCGATCCCGGCAAGCGCGAGCTGGTCTTCCATCGATTCGCCCGGCTGGACACGGCCCGCGACAGAGGCGCCGGAGGCACCGGGTTGGGCCTGCCGATCGCCCGGCAGATCGCCGAGGCACACGGTGGCACCCTGCAGATCGAGGACTACCCCCAAGGCACGCGGTTCGTCCTGCGCCTTCCCTCCGCCAGTCGGCGCTGAACAGCCCCTCAAAGGACCTACGACAGGGCCCACTAAGCTCGCCGCTGACACGGCTGAAACCAGATCAGGAAGAGCCACACCACGTGAACCCGCTGACCGAAGTCGTCCTCACCCGATTCAGCGACGCCCCCCTGCGAATCGGTACCCGTACGTCCACCTTGGCCAGGGTCCAAAGCAGCCATGTCGCTGAACTGATCACGAAGCTTGTTCCCGACGTCGCCATCGAGATCGTGCCGACGCGGGTCAGCGCCGATCTGTGGCCCGCCGACCTGGCCGAGATCGGCGGCAAGGGCGCCTTCAGCAGGGAAATCGACCACGCCCTGACCAGCGCGCGGATCGACATCGCCGTCCACTGCCTGAAAGACGTCCCCGGTGACGTCCCCCTCGCGGAGGGAACCTCGTTCGGCGCCTACCTGCCGCGCGACGACGTCCACGACGTCGTGGTCACCCGCGGCGATGTCCCCTTCGCGGATCTCCCGTCCGGTTCGCTCGTCGGCACCAGCTCCGTACGCCGCCACGCCCAACTCAGCATCCACCGGCCCGACCTCAGGATCGAACGCATCCGGGGGAACGTCGACACGCGCCTGAGCAGGCTGGACGAGAAGGACGGCGAGTACGCCGCCCTCATCCTGGCCCGCGCCGGCCTGATCCGCCTCGGCCTCCTCGACCGCTACCACGAGGTACTGCCCCTGGAGTTCCGCGGCGCCGAGGAAGGCATCGTCTCCATGGTGCCGCCCGTGGGCGCCGGCGTCATCGGCCTGCAGGCCCGCGACTCCGACACCCCGGTCATGCGGCTCCTGGACGAGCTCAACCACCCGCTGACCGCGCGGCACGTCCTGGCTGAGCGCACCATGCTGCACATGCTGCTCGGTCACTGCAACAGTCCGATCGCAGGGCACGCCTCCACCGGCTCGGACGGGCAGATGGGTCTGTTCGGGATGGTGTTCAACCGTGACGGCAGCGCCTTCGTGCGCTCCCACGCCTGGGGCGACCACTCCGACCCGGCCTCTCTGGGAGCACGCGTCGCCGCCGACCTGCTCCACCGGGGCGCCCGCGACCTGATCGCCGCCACCCGGAAATGACCTGCGGGCCTGACGTACGGCCCGATCTCGCGCGGCTGCGCTACGCGGAGACCATTCGGCCCCCTCACTGAGTTGGTCCAGATTTTGCCTTCGCGGTGTCGCCGGTGGGAAGCCTGGTCGTAAATACGCCGGTGGCCGTTGGCACTTGGGCTTATGCGCCGGCAATCGCGGGGTGAGATGTTCGTTTTGTAGGTTTCCGTGGCTTGTTTGGCTATCAATCCGCAGAGGAATCACTTGATCCTGTCGTGGCGTGGATCATCGACGCCGACATGATCGCTGGGTGAAGGGGCGGGTTCCGTGATCGAGCGTCTACGCCTGTGGTACGACGGTTGGGCCTCTCCTGTGCTGCGGAGGGGGCGTCTGAACACCGCCGTTCTCGGGCGTGTGCGATGGCGACGTTTCGCGCTGATCTTCGCGCCCGCGATGGGGCTGGCCTTTGTCCTGCTGGGCGCCATGTCGCAGGGTGTCATCGGCGCGTCATTCGCGGTGTCCGGCGTTCCGTTCAAGATTTCCGCTGACGTCTTGCGAGCCCAGGGACTATCCGCCTACGAGACCGTCGACCGGACGAAGGACGGCAAGCCCATCCGTGTGCTCGTCTCCGGGATCAGACACGCCGAATTGGTCAACCTGTGCGAGACGGTGCTGCTCAAGTCCGCAGTGGGCGTTGCCACACTCAAAGCCACGGCAGGCACCGGAGACGTTCCCGCCACAGGCGAGCACATGATCACTGACGCGCCGCTCACCCTGGGCGACGGGATCTTCAGGGAGCTTCAGGCGGGCCGGGACGCGAGCACTCTGGACGAAGTCGCGGGAGTCATCGGGCGAATCGGCGGGTTCGGGGAACAAGCCAGGACGTTCACCATCCGCAATTTCAGGGCCGTGGGCATCGCCTCCAGCGCCGGGACTCTTCGGCTTCCCGACCTGAAGATCTCGATACTGCCTGGTAAGCACGAGTGTTTCTAGGGCGATTGGCCGCGGTGCTGGGGGAGAAGAGACGATGAAGACATGGCGGCGCTCACGGCCGTTCTGGGGCGGGCTGTTCACGCTCATGGCCGGTTTGGAGCTTCTCAGCGTTTCCTTCGCGGTCGAGGCGCTGCCCGTGATCGTACGGTCGGGCACCATGGGAAGGGCCCTCATGATCGCGATCGTGATGATCATCGTGGGTGTGCTCCTGTGGCTTCAGCCGGCCCAGGGGGTATTGCTCGGTCTGGTCGCCGTGGTGCTGTCCATGGCCGCGTTGCTCTACACCAACCTCGGCGGATTTCTGATCGGTACGACGCTGGGCCTGCTCGGTGGCGCTCTGGGCGCCGCATGGACCGTTTCGTCACCACCGGTCCCGCGCAGCATGGGCGCGCCCGCCAGCGAGGATCAGGCTCTGGTCACCACCTCGGTGGCTGAATGATCAGCTTGTGGTGACAGAGGATGACGCGCCATCGCTGCTGTTATGGGGTGGAGATGGCGAAGTCAGGCGTGGGGCTGTCGAGCAGCTCGGACAGTCTGCGCAGTACGCCCATGTCGCCCTCGTGCTCGATCCCGTCGGAACCCCGGCCGGCCAGCAGGGCCAGCAACTGGGCCTTGGTGAGCCGGAGCGTCAGGTCGACCGGCTGTTCCGGCGGGTCCGCCTGCTGGATGAGCGCGCCGTTGGACAGCGTGGTGCGGTGCCGCTCGCCCAGATCGGTCAGCTGCCAGTCGATCGCGAAGCGGTCGTTCCACGCCTCAGGTCCGTTGAGACGGATGGCGAGCGTGTCGAAGATCTGCTCCACCGTCAGGGCGCCGATCATGTCGGGGGAGGTGGCGTCGAGGTCGGCGGGCACGACGTCGCCGGTCAGCTCCAGGGCGGCCATCAGGTAGAAGTTACGCCAGGTGCCGTTCTCGCAGCCGTGACCGAGCCGGGTGTAGACCTCGGCCAGCAGCCGGCGGGCCTCGCCGTCGCGCTCGTCGGCGAAGACGACGTGATTGAGGATCGTGGCCGCGAAGCGCAGATCGCCGTCGCTGATGAAGCGGCGGGCGAAGGCGATCGCGCCGTGGCTGCCGCCCATGCACTCGACGTAGCGCCTGGCCTGTTCGAGCGGCGGATGCTCCCACAGATGGGCCGGGTTGCCGTCGAACCAGCCCAGGTAACGCTGGTAGATCGCCTTGACGTTGTGGCTGACCGAGCCGTAGTAGCCGTGCGTGTGCCAGACCTGCTCCAGCGCGGGCGGCATCCGCATCTGCTCGGCGATCTCGCCGCCGGTCAGGCCCTGGTTCATCAGGCGCAGCGTCTGGTCGTGCAGGTATGCGTACATGTCGCGCTGCTCGGACAGGAACGTGACGATGCTCTCCCGGCCCCAGGTGGGCCAGTGGTGTGAGGCGAAGGCCACGTCCGCCTGGCCGGCGAACAGCGTGATGGTCTCGGTCAGGTAGCGGGCCCAGATGCGGGTGTCGCGGACTTGTGCGCCCCGCAGCGTGAGGATGTTGTGCTGGTTGTGGGTGGCGTTCTCGGCCATGCACAACGCCCGCCGGTCGGGGAACAGGAAGTTCATCTCCGCCGGCGCCTCGGTGCCCGGGGTGAGCTGGAAGATCATCCGTACCCCGTCGATCGTCTCCTGCTGTCCGGTATGGGTGATGTCCTTGCTCGGCGGCAGCAGCGACATCGTTCCGGTGGACGTCGTCAGGCCCAGACCTGCGCCGATCTGGCCCTGTGCCGAACGCGGTAGCGCCGGGCCGTACATGTAGACCGAGCGGCGGGTCATCGCGATGCCCGCGTAGACGTTCTCCGACACCGCGTGCTCCATGAACCCGGCCGGGGCCAGGATAGGCACGCTGCCGTCGGTGACGCCGCGCACCCCGCCGAAGTGGTCACCGTGGCAGTGGGTGTAGATCACCGCGGTGACCGGGCGCTCGCCCCGGTGGTCGCGATACAGCCGCAGAGCCGCCGCCGCGCACTCCGTGGAGATCAGCGGATCGATGACGATGACACCCGTGTCCCCCTCCACCAGCGTCATGTTCGACAGATCCAGACCGCGCACCTGGTAGATGCCGTCCGTCACCTCGTACAACCCCTGTTTGGCGCACAGTTGCCCCTGCCGCCACAGGCTCGGATGAGCGGTGTCCGGGCACTCGCCCTCAAGGAAGCCGAAAGAGTCGCCGTCCCACACCACCCGGCCGTCCGCCGCGCTCACCACCGCCGGGCTCAGCTTGGCGACGAAACCCCGCTCGGCGTTGTCGAAGTCGGAACGGTCGTGAAAGGGAAGATCTGCCATAAACTCATGCATTCCCCCTCCCGATTCAGGCCAATGCCACAGAACCACCAAGTCGTGCGCCGGCCGCGGGAGGGTGTCTACTGCGTGCGGACCGCGCTGCCCAACGTCCGCAAAACGGTCCCGGTGGGCAACGCGTGGGGCTGGGGCCGCGTGGTGACCACACAGACATATCCGCACGCCGAATGCGGCGCCGACGGCTGACCCTCCTAGGAGGGGGCGAGCCGTGCTCCGCGCGAGCGGAGAGAATCCTGCAGCGCCGTCACATCGAGGTCTTCGACGCGCTTGCCGGACGCCGCCGCGTGGGCGGCCGCCACGCCCGCCGCCTCGCCGGTGGTGAAACAGGTGGCGGTGATCCGCAGCGAGCCGTTCGCCTCGTGGGTGGAGGAGACGCAGCGTCCCGCGACGAGCAGGTTGCCGAGGCCGGAGGGTACGAGAATCCGATACGGGATCTCGAAGCCGCTGCCTACCGGATCGGTGTGCGAGAGGCTGGGAGAGTCGTGGGAGTGAATGTCGATCGGGAACGCGCCGCGCCCGATCGTGTCGTCGAAGGCCGATCCGGTACGTACATCCGCCGCATCCATGGTGTAGAGACCGAGGACCCGCCGCGATTCCCGGACACCCACCCGATCTCCGACGGCGCTGAGATGGCAGGAGCCGAAACCGGGCACGCGGTTCCTGAACCAGCGCACGAACTCGAAAACCTGCCTGCCGAGCTCGGCGTGCGCCAGACCCAGCCCTTCCTCCGAGTCCTCCGCCCGCGTCCTGGTGACGTTCACCACCACTTCTCCCCGGCGCGGCCACCCGGCCAGATGCATCTCGGTACGGCGCAGGCGAAGCTCGCCGCGCTCGTGGCCCTCGGCGAGCAGCCCGCCGAGTCCCCAGACGTTGACGTGGTCCGCGTCGTCCTCGCCGATCACGCTGCCCGGCCGTACCTGGTCGGGGTGCTCGCGCAGGTGGCGCAGGAGCAGGGCCAGATCGACGCCGCCCAGCTTGAACAGCAGCGAAGTGGGTTGCCGGGCGGAGGTGTCGGTCTGGAAGGACGCACCGGCGAGTGCGGCCGCCGCCGCGTCGCCGCTCGCGTCGATGACGACGGCGGCCCTGACGACGCGGGAACCGGCGGGGGTGTGCACGCGGACGGCCGTGAGCCGTGCGTCGTCGCCGGTCGTCGCATCGACGATCGGCGACTGCAGCCAGACCCGCACTCCCGCTTCGTCGAGCATGATGGACTGGGTGAGTGCGAGTGCCGCATGGTCGACGGGAGTCCTGCTGGCGGTGTAGCCGACGTCGTCGCGGATGTGGCCGGGCGAGGCGCCGATCTCCATGAGCCGCTCCACCAGCCGCTGACCGAAGCCGCCGGTGACCTGCTCGCCGCGTACGTTGTGGAATCCCGCCGAGTGTTCGAGCAGTTGCCAGGCGAGCGTCCCGCCGACCGAGCCGCTCGCCTCGGCGAGCACCGTCCGGGCTCCTTCTTCCGCGGCCGCCACCGCGGCGGCGACTCCGGCTGATCCGCCGCCGACGACGAGGACATCGGTGTCGTGAACGGGTGGTGCCGAGTTCGTGGTCACGATGGTTCTCCCTGGCTCAGAGCGGCAGCCGGCGACGGACGAGGATGCCGTACATCGCCACGGTGACCAGCAACAGCGCGGCCGAGACGATGAGCGCGACGACGAAGCCGCCGGTGACGTCGACGATGACGCCGGTGGCGATCGGCGCGAAGGCGCCGCCGAGGAAGCCGCCGAAGTTCTGGATGCTGCCGACCGAGCCCACCATCTTGGAGGTGGTGACCACGTCGGCGGCGAGGGCCCAGTACGAGGCGGTGGTCAGGCTGTAGGCGAACATGCCGAGGGTGAGCATGGTGATCGCCACTGCGGGTCCGGTGCTGAATGTGGTCCCGACCAGCGCGAGCGCGGTGAGCAGCGCGCCGCCGGCGATCGTCCGGCGCCGGGCGTCCAGCGGGCGCATTCCGCGTTTGACGAGCGCGTCGGAGAACCGTCCGCCGATGACCACGGCGACGCCCCCGGCGATGTAGGGGATGGCCGAGAGCAACCCGGCCGTGCTCAGCGAGAAGTGCAGCGCGGACTCCAGATAGCTCGGGAGCCAGGTGATGTAGAACCAGAAGACGTACTGCAGGCAGAAAGCGCCGACGATCATCGCCCAGATCGAGCCGTGCCGGAACAGCCGGAGCCAGTCGCCGCCGACGCTCGACGCCTCCTTCTGACTGACCTCGGTACGCTGGTTGCGCTGGATGTAGTCGAGCTCCTCGGCGCTGACCCAGGGGTGGCGCTCCGGCTTGCGATAGACCACGACCCACGCCAGGACGCCGAGTGACCCGAGCACCCCGACGATCACGAACATCAGCTTCCAGCCGAACGCGAGCATGAGCGCGGTGGTGATGGGCGGAGCGATGGCCAGCCCGACCTGGGTCGCCGCGATGTAGACGCTGGTCGCCCGTGCCTTCTCGTGCTCGGGGAACCACTCGTTCGTGGCCTTCAACGCGCCGGGGAAGAGCGGGGCCTCGGCGATCCCCAGCACGACACGCAGCCCGATGAACGTGCCGATGGTGCGCGCCAGCCCGGTCACGGCGCCCGCGATCGACCAGACCACGGCGGCGACCGTCATGATCACCTTGGGGCCGAACCTGTCCACCACCCAGCCCGCCGGCAGGTTCATGATGGCGTACGGCCATATGAACGCCGAAAGGACCAGCCCCATCTCGGTGTTGCTGAATCCGAGCTCCGTGCGGATCGTCGGTGCGGCGACGGAGAGGTTGCCGCGGTCCAGGTAGTTGGTGATCGTCAGCATGGTGATGGCGCAGATGATCGCCCACCGGACGTTCTTGCCGCGCGGCCGTCCACTCTTGGCGGCCGCATCGGATGTTCCCGTGCCCTTGGCCGGGTTCTCCACGGACATGAGCCCCTCGCTATGGTCTGCGGTGTCGGCGGCCCTACGCGATCCGCGTATGTCACCGGTTACATTGGTGGGTCAGTCTGGTGTCGTCTTTCTCACGTGTCAAGGGTTCTGTACTTGACATAGATGGATATCAGGGCACAGCCTTGGGCGATGTCACCGGTGACATTTTTGATGTCCGCCCGATTCCAAGACGGTGGGGGACCGACTGGTCCTTCACGAAAGCAGGTGTCTTTCTCGTGTCCGCTGTAGACCTTCACGGCATCATTCCTCCGCTGGTCAGCCCGTTCACCAGTGACGAGCAGCCGGACGCCGATGCGCTGCGCGCCGAGGTTCGCCATCACCTCGACCTCGGCGTGCACGGTATCTGTGTCACCGGGAGCACCGGGGACGGGCAGATGTTGTCGGTCGACGACTCCGTGGCCTTCGCCGCCGCGGCGGCGGCCGAGGCGGACGGCCGGGTGCCGGTGATCGCCGGGATCATCCAGGACAGCACGCGTGAGGTCATCAGGTACGGCAAGGCGATCGCCGCGACCGGCGTCGACGCGCTGCAGGTGACGCCGGTCCACTACCTGTTCCAGCCGGACGCGGACACCACCGTGGACTACTACCGGCGCATCGCCGAGGCGACCGGCCTGCCGGTGCTCATCTACAACGTCATCCCGTACGCGCTGATCCCCGCCACCACCGTGGCCCGCACGCTCAACGAGATTCCCCAGGTCATCGGGGTCAAGCAGTCGGGAGGCAACATTCACCAGCTTGCCGACCTGTTGTATCTCAACCCGCCCGGCGGCAAGGTCTTCACCGCCGTGGACGACCTGCTGTACCCGAGTTACCTGATCGGCGCCGAGGGTGCGATCAGCGCGACGCTGACCGTCGTGCCCGAGCTGTGCCTGCGGCAGTGGGACGCCGTGCAGCGTGGGGATCACGCGCTGGCCAGGGAGCTGCACAACAAGCTGCTCCCCGTCTGGCGGGCGATCGACGGACCGAACATGACCCTGCGCATCAAGGCGGCGCTCGCCATGCAGGGGCGCGACGGCGGACACGGCCTGTCGCCGCAGACCCCGGTCTCGGACGGCGAGCGCGAAACGATCAGGGCCGCCCTGCTGGAGGCCGGCGTCAAACTCGCCGACTAGGCGGGTTCGGCCCGAGGGCGGCCTGCTCAGGGTCGGGGTGGGGGTGCGGCGCAGGAACTGCGAATCCGGAAGTCGGAGGGCAGGACGATGTCCTTCGGCTGCTCCGCCGCGGGGTTCGCGAGCGCGTCCAGGAGCAGCCGGGCCGCCTCGGTGCCCATTTGGTACGCGGGCTGAGCGATCGCCGTCACCGGCGGGTCCACGAACGGGAACAGGGTCATGTCGTCGAAGGTCAGCAGCGACACCTCGCCCGGCACCTCCACCCCCATCTCCCTCGTGGCGCTCAACGCCCCGACACCGAGCAGGTTGTTGAAGGAGAAGACCGCGGTCGGCGGGGTGTCGAGCTCCAGGACCCGCCGCATGGCCTTGCTGCCGCCTTCGATGCCGAGGTAACCCTCGCGAACGCATTCCGGTCTTATCGACAGTCCAGCCTCCGCGCACGCGGCGCGGAACCCGGCCAGCCGCTGTGCCGCGGTCGCCATCGTGCGCGGACCGCTGATCATCGCCAGGTCCGTGTGTCCAAGGCCGATCAGGTACTGCACGGCACGTCGCGCCGCCGCCTCGTTGTCGCACAGCACCGCGGGCCCGGCGACGTCGGCCGGGCGCCGGTCGATGAAGACCATGGGCATGCCGCTCGCCGTCAGCTTCCTGAGCGTGCTGGAGTCGGCCGTACTCGAGGTCAGGGCCACACCGTCGACGGTGCGGGACTCGAACGCGGCGAGTACGGCCCGCTCCCGCTCGGGGTTGAGGTCCGAGCTGCCGACGAGCACCTGGTAGCCGCCGGCGACCGCCGCGTCCTCCAGCCCGCGCGCCACCTCACCGAAGAACGGGTTGGAGATGTCGGCGACCAGCAGCCCCAGCAGCTGGGTCCGGCCACGGGACAGGCTGCGCGCCACGGCATTGGGCACGTATCCCAGCTTGGCGACGGCGTCCTCCACCCGCTCGCGCAGGGCGTCGCTGACGGGGGTCGTACCGCGCAGGACCCTGGCGACCGTCGCGGTGGACACACCCGCCAGCTTCGCCACGTCCCGGATGCTCGCCTGCCTCACCGCATTCTCCTCGCTCAGCGCCATGTCACCGGTGACAGGAGAGTACTACCCGCGGCGGGTGGCGAAGGCGGGCCGGGTCTTCATGGAGGTCAGGTGGCGATGGCGTTGGACTCCATGTCGGCGACCGTCCACTCCTCGACCTCGTCCAGGTGGACCGCCGCGGCCTGCTGGGCCGCCCCGACGTCGCGGGCGGCCATGGCGTCGAGGATCTCCAGGTGGCGGTGGGAGGACCCCTTGGTCCTGTGTGGCCCGGTGGCGCCGAGCACGCGCAGCCAGGCCACGAACGGCTCGACCGAGCCGCGCGCCTTGATCAGCCGGCTGTTGCCGGTCGCGGCCACGATCTCCCGGTGGATGCGCATGTCGCTGGCGAAGAAGGGGTCATAGTCGCCCTTGTCGATGGCGGCCAGCGCTTCGACCGCCTCGGCGCGCAGGTCGGCGATCTGCGCATCGGACATCAGGGTGGCGGCGATGCCGGTGGCCACCCACTCGATCCCCTTGCGCAGCTGGCAGACCTCGCGCACGTCGGTGACGCCCGGCCGGGCGACGAAGGTGCCCGACCGCGGCCGGGTCTCGATGAGCTGGTCGTGTTCGAGGTGGGCCAGCGCGTCCCGCACCGGGGTACGGGACACGCCGAATTCTTCGGCCACCGCCTGGGGGTCCAGCCGTGAGCCCGGCTCGAACACGCCGGTGGTGATGCGCTCGCTGAGGATCCGGTAGAGCTGGTCGGCGATGGAGTCGACGACCAGGGACGACCTGCCGGACGGACGCGCAGGCACGGTCATGCTGGTTTCTCCCTGCGGATAAGCGACATTTAGTCGATCAGGTTAGCCGCACGCAGCGCGCCGGCGATGCGCTCGCGCTCGGCCTCTGTGGCGGGGCCGAACGGCTTGCGCGGCAGCCCGCCGTCGCGGCCCTGGAGCTGGAGGGCGGCCTTGAGGGTGGCGGGCAGGTTGGGGCCGTCGATGGCGCGCCACACCGTGAGGATGCGCTCGTGCAGTCCGAGGGCGGTCGCGTGGTCGCCCGCCTGCACCGCGTCCCACAGCTCCACCGACAGCTTGGGCGTGACGGTCGGGATGGCCGCGAGCGCGCCGTGCGCGCCGAGGACGAACGCCGGGTAGTGCAGGTCGTCCAGGGCGGCCAGGATGGTGAACCGGTCGCGGACCCGGTGCAGCAGGTCCGCGAGCAGGTGCATGTCGCCGCCGCTCTGCTTGACCGCGATCAGCTGGGGGACGGCGGCGAGCTTCTCGATGGTGTCGACGGGGACCAGCGCCCACGGCACCACGTTGTAGAGCACGATCGGCAGGCCGGTGGCCTCGCCCAGGAGCCGGTAGTGCTCAACGGTCTCCTCCGCCGACGGCGCGAAAACATAGTGCACGGGGGTGACCTGGAGGGCGTCCACACCGGCTTCCTTCAGCGCCAGCGAATACCTGATCGCCTGGGCGGTGGAGTTCTGGATCACGCCGCCGATGACCGGGACCCGGCCGCCGACCTCGTCCACCACGACCTCGCAGATCGCTTTGCTCTCCTCCACCGACAAGGTCTGCCCCTCGCCGGTGCTGCCGCACGCACAGATGGCGGTCACCTCCGCGTTCAGCAGGTACTTGACCTCACCACGCAGCAGTTCGAGGTCGACCTGGTCGTTCTCATCGAACGGGGTGACGACCGTGGAGATCATCCCGTGCAGGTCCAGGTCTTTCATGTCCATCCTCCTCGGGCAGGGAGCCCTTGTCTAAAATCTGGTATCTGATACATTAGCCGACCAGATGCGGGGGTACCACCCCGGCCCTGAGGAGAACCCCGATGAACAACCAATCGAACGCATCCGCGAGCGGCACCTCGTCGGTCCGGAGAGTCACCGTCGCCAGCGCCCTCGGCACCACGGTGGAGTACTACGACTTCACCCTGTACGCCACCACCGCGGCGCTCGTCTTCAACGACGTCTTCTTCCCCACAGACAACGCGATGGTCGGCACGCTCGCCGCGTTCGCCACGTTCTTCGTCGGCTACCTGGCCCGCCCGCTCGGCGGGATCATCTTCGGCCACTACGGTGACCGGCTCGGCCGCAAGACCATCCTGGTCATCACCATGGTGCTGATGGGCGGCGGCACCTTCGCCGTCGGCCTGCTGCCCTCCTATGACAGCATCGGCATCTGGGCGCCCATCCTGCTCACCCTCATCCGGCTGCTGCAGGGTCTGGGCATGGGCGGTGAGTACGGCGGCGGCGTCCTCATGGCCCTGGAATACAGCCCCCGCGAACGCCAGGGCTTCTACACCTCCCTGGTGCACATCGGCACCCCCGCCGGCGTGCTGCTGCCGGTCGGCATCGTCACCCTGCTCGGCGTCTGGCTGCCCGAGGGCGCCTACGAGTCGTGGGCCTGGCGGCTGCCGTTCCTGGCGAGCATCGTGCTCATCGCGCTCGGCGTCTACATCCGCACCCACATCAGCGAGAGCCCGGAATTCGTCAAGGCACGCGAGGAGCGGCAGTCACACCGCCTGCCGGTCAAGGAACTGTTCGCCGGCTACACCGGCCGCGTCGTCACCTCCGTCATCGCGAAGATCGCCGAAAGCGGCCTGTTCAACGTCTACTACGTGGTCGCCATCGCCTACGTCACCACCGAGCTAGGCCAGCCCCGCGAACCCGTGCTCCTCGCCGTCCTGGTGGCCTGCGCGATCGAGTGCCTCACCCTGCCGCTGTTCGGCGCGCTGTCGGACCGTGTCGGCCGCCGGGTCGTCTACATCGGCGGCGCGGTGTTCCAGCTCGTGCTCGCCGTACCGTTCTTCCTGCTGGTCTCCACCGGTAGCCTGCCGTTGATGATCCTGGGCATGACGCTCGGCCTGGCCGTCGGGCACGGCGCCATGTACGGCGCGCAGGCCGCCCTGTTCGGCAACCTCTATCCGGTCGGCGTCCGCTACACCGGCCTGTCGGTCACCCAGCAGGTCGGCGCCACCCTCGGCGGCGGCCTCGCCCCGCTCCTCGGCACCGCACTGATCACCGCCGGCGGTGGCCACTGGACCTGGGTGGCCGTCTACGCCGTCGCCATCGCGGCGCTCTCCAGCCTGGCCGCCACCCGCCTCAAGGCCGGCGAAGCCGTGCGCGAGCCGGTCGACACACCCGTCCTGAAACCGTCGTCGTCCTGAAGCCCCTTCCTGAAGCCCTGTCCTGAAACGTCCGCTGACACCCGGGAGGCCAGCACCGTGACATCCGCGCACATCCCGTTCCTGCCCGCCGACGGCGACCCCGTCCCGCCGGGCCTGCGCGGCTTCGCCCGCGCCCACGCCGGGCTGGTCGAGCTGCACGAGAACCCCACCTACCTCGCCGCCAGGCACCGCCACCCCGGCCGCACGGTCGGCCTGGTCTCCGGCGGCGGCTCCGGGCACGAACCCCTGCACGCGGGATTCCTCGGCCGGGGCATGCTGGACGCGGTCGCGCCAGGCAAGGTGTTCGCCTCGCCGCACAACCGGCAGGTGCTCGAGGCCAGCAGGAATGCCGCCGGCCCCGCCGGTGTGATCCACATCGTCAAGAATTACACCGGCGACCGGATCAACTTCGGCATCGCCGCGGAACGGCTCAGACACGACGGCATCGAGGTCCGCCGCGTGCTGGTCGACGACGACCTGGCCACCGAGTCCGACCAGACCGCCACCGGCCGCCGCGGCACCGGCGCCACCATCGTCGTGGAGAAACTGCTCGGCGCCGCCGCCGACACCGGCCTCGGCCTGGACGAACTCGCCGGCCTCGGCACCCGCTTCGCCGGTGCGTCACGCAGCCTCGCCGTCGCCACCCGCGCGCACACCTCGCTGCACACCGGCAGGCCCTCCTTCGTCCTGGAGCCGGGTCAGATCGAGTACGGCGTCGGCATCCACGGCGAGCGCGCCGCGCAGTCGATCGCCAGGCCGTCCACCGAGAAGCTGGTCGAGACGATGCTCGACCGGCTCATGGAGGGCCTGCCGGACGGCCCTGACGAGGTCGTCGCCGTCGTCAACGGCCTCGGCGGCACCACCCAGCTCGAACTGTACGGCCTGCATGATCTCGTGGCCGCCGGGCTGGAGCTCCGTGGCCTCACCCTCGTCGACGCCCTGGTCGGCACGTTCGTGCCCGCGCTCGACATGGCCGGCTTCTCCCTGACACTTACCCGCCTGCGGCCGGAGTGGAGGGCATGGTGGGCCGCTCCCACGATCACCCCGGCCTTCCCCGCGCGCAGCACAGAGGAGGACGTTCACTGATGGCTCTGAACGAGGAGGTCATCCTGCGCCGCTACGCGGCAGCCGCTGAGGCCGCACACGCCGAGCTCACCGAACTCGATCAGCTCAGCGGCGACGGCGACTTCGGCGACAACCTCAGGAACGGACTCCGCGACGCCGTGCGGGCGTATGAGAAATCGGGCGGCTCCGCGCTGCGCGTGCTCGGCGAGGTCTTCCTCGACGAGGTGGGCGGCACCAGCGGCCCCCTGCTCGGCCTGCTGTTCACCGAGATCGCCCGCGCGCACGAGAAGCAGGGGACCGACCCGGCCGCCGCCTGGGCCGCGGGTACCGCCGCGGGTCTGGCCGCCATCCAGCGGGTCGGCGAAGCCGAGGTCGGCGACCGTACCCTTGTCGACGCCCTGGCTCCCGCGGTCGAGGCGTTGCGGCGAGGGGGGCAGAGCGCGTTCGCCGCGGCCGCGGAAGCGGCGGGCGCCGGCGCCGCGCGGACCGCGGAGATGCGCGCCCGGATGGGCCGGGCCAGCTACGTCGGCGACCGGGCCAAGGGCGCGCCCGACCCCGGCGCCCTGGGCGTGGCGGTGCTGTTCTGGGTGGTCGCCACCGTCGCGGATCCGCAGGCAGACCTCCGGCCCCCGCTCGCCTCCCTGTAACCGCCCAGTGAACCGCCGCGGGCTCGGCCCTGATCGCCATGATGTGTGACCAGCAGAGAGGAGCACACCCGTGACTGAGGCGACGTCCTTTCTGCTTGAACGTCTGCACGCGGCCGGCCTGACCGACGTCGTCGCGGTCGAGCCGGCCACTGGAGGTCTCGCCGCGACCGCGGGTCTGGCGCGCCGCGGTGACAGCACGTCGGTGTTCGTCAAGGCGTTCGGCGAGCCGGTGTCGGACGACGCTTTCGCCGCGGAGGCCGAAGGGCTCACCGTGCTGCGTGAGGCGGGCGGCGTCGCCACGCCCGAGATCATCCTCGCGGACCGCGACCTGCTCGTGCTGTCCGTGCTGGGCGCACGAGGCCCAACAGCGACAGTGCCGAGCGTCCCACAGCCCGACGGGCGAGGTCTGCTGGGCCAAGGCCCCCGCACTTGAGTTCGAGAGTCTCCCGATGCCAGCGCAGGAACGCCATCAACGTGGTCCGCTCATCCGCCTGCGGTGGCCGTGCGAGCCGTGGGTCGCTGTTGGGGCGGGGGGACATGGTGGTCGGCATGCCACCATAATCCACGGCCGCCCCGACATGTCGGCGCGGAACCCGCCGGAAAACCGCAAGGAAGGTCCGGACAACCTGATCCGCTCGCCTTGCGAGTTGCCGGTCAGCGCCTCGATCATCCGCCCTACGCCGGCCGCGGCCGGACCCTCGTCGGAAGTCAGATCTCGCGGGAGGTCTCCTGCCAGTAGGGGGCGCGGAGCAGGCGCTTGTACAGCTTGCCGGTCGGGGTGCGCGGCAGTTCGGGGAGGAAGTCGATCGATCGGGGCACCTTGTAGCCGGCCAGTGACCTGCGGCAGTGCGCCATGAGCTCCCCGGGCAGCTCGACGGTCACCTCGGTGCCCTCCATCAGCTCGACGGCGGCTTTGACCTGTTCGCCGTACTCGTCGTCCGGGATGCCGAAGACCGCGACGTCACGGACTGCCGGGTGGGTGATCAGCACGTGTTCGATCTCGGCCGGATAGATGTTCACGCCGCCACTGATGATCATGTCGATGGCACGGTCGCACAGGAACAGGTAGCCGTCCTCGTCGAAGTAGCCGATGTCACCGGTCGTGAACAGCCCGCCGGCGCGGTGGATCGAGGCGGTCTTGTCCGGGTCGCCCCAATACTCGACGTCGTCACCGTTGGCGTAGCGGAACCAGATCTCGCCCTGCTGCCCCTGGCCGACGGGGACGCCGTCGGAGTTCAGGATGCGGATCTCCGTCGTGGGCTGCGGGCGGCCGACGCTGCCGGGCTTGGCCAGCCACTGCTCCGCGTTGATGATCGTGTTGACGCCCGCCTCGGTGGAGCCGTAGTACTCGTTGACCACCGGCCCCAGCCAGTCGATCATCTGCCGTTTGACCTGCGGCGAGCAGGGGGCGGCGCCGTGCCAGATCGCCGCCAGGCTGTCGCCGGAGAGGGCCTGCCTGGCGGCGGGATCCAGGCGCAGGAGGCGGACGAACTGGGTGGGCACCAGATGCACGTTGGTGATCGCGTACTCGTCGATCAGGCGCAGGGTCTCGGCGGGGTCGAACGCGCGCCGCATGACGACGGAACTGCCGCCCATGAACGCCAGGTAGGAGAACATCCACTGGGCCGAGTGGTAGACCGGTCCGGCCAGGAGTGTGCGGGCGTCCGCGGGAAGCGAGAAGGTCTTGGCGAACCCGTCGGAGACCAGCGCGAGGACGTCGACGGGCAGGCCGACGATGGACCGTTTGCGGCTGACGCCCTTGGGCCGGCCGGTGGTGCCGGAGGTGTAGAACATCGGGTTGCCCATGACCTGGGGCTCCGGCTCGCCGGCCGGGCCGCTGGCGAGGAACTCCTCGTACGGAACGAAGCCCGGGATGCCGTCGCCGAAGGCGATCCGGGTCGGCAGATCGAGCCCCTCGACGGCCTCGCCCGCCTGCGCGGCGAAGGCCGGGTCGGTGAACAGGGCCCGCACGCCCGCGTCCCGCAACACGTAGCCGAGCTCCGGGGCGGCCCAGTGCCAGTTGACCAGCACGTAGCGCAGGCCGATGTGGCCGGCGGCCGCCATGACCTCGAAGTACTCGCGGCGGTTGGCCGAGTGGACGGCGATCGCGTCACCGGCGCTCAGCCCCGAGCCGAGCAGCGCGCCGGCCAGCTGGTCGACTCGCTCGTCGAGCTCGCGCCAGGTGGTGACGCCTTCCTCGTCGGCCAGCGCGGTCTCATCCGGACGAGCCTCGGCGAAGCGCCGCAACAATCGGGCCATCGTTGCTCTCCACTCTCATATCGCTGAACATGATGGTTACTGCCGGACGTCACAGGACGTGATAGTCGTCGATGTCGGGCACGCGGGTCCGCTCCCAGTACTCCATGAGGGTGAAGGGCCAGTTCTGCGCGACGCGGCCGAGGGCGTTCTTGTACCAGCTGTTCACCGTGGACACGCCCCAGGCCCGCCGCCGGTTGGCGGCGTCGATCATCTCGTTGTACGCGTCGTGCACCTCCTCCCGGCACTCCAGCGCCCGATGCCCGTCACGCAGCAGCGAACCCAGACACTCCAGGATGTAGTGGGTCTCGCATTCGGAGAAGAAGATGATGCTGCCGTTGACGACGATGTTCGTGTTCGGCCCGTACATCAGGAACAGGTTCGGGAATTCCGGCACCGTCATGCCGAGGTAGGCGCGGGCGTCGCCGTTCCAGCGTTTGTGCAGGTCCGCCCCGTTGCGGCCGGTCACCGTCATCGGCATGAGGAAGTCGGAGGCGGAGAATCCGGTGGCGTAGATGATGACGTCGGCGTCGTGGTCACCGTCGTCGGTGCTGATCCCGTGGTCGGTGATGCGGCTGATCGGGTCGGTGACCAGCGTGACGTTGTCCCGCTTCAGCGCCGCGGCCCACACGCCGTTGTCGCGCAGCATGCGTTTGGCGCCGGGAGGGTAGTCGGGGATCGCGGCGCGCAGCAGATCCGGGCGGTCCGCGAACAGGTGCTCCAGGTACGCGGTCAGCAGGGCGCGTCGTTCGTCGTTGGGCGCCGACACCGAGCGCTCGCCGTCCCGCCACGCGGGATCGACCTCCACGGCGGGCAGCCCTCCCTCCACCGTGCTGGCGAACAGCCAGAAGCGGTACCACCGCGAGTAGCCAGGGACGTGCCTGAACAACCAGCGCAGGCCGTCGGCGACGGGCGCGTGGTAGTGAGGAGTGGGCCCGAGCCAGGGGGCGGTGCGCTGGAAGATGACCAGGCTGCCGGCCGTCCTGGCGATCTCGGGCACGAACTGGAAGGCGCTCGCGCCCGTACCGATCACCGCGACCCGCTTGCCCGTCAGGTCGAGGCCGTGCTCCCAGCGCGCCGAGTGGAAGCTCGGCCCGTTGAAGTCGCCCATGCCCTCGATGCGCGGGTAGGAGGGGCGGTTGAGCTGGCCGACCGCGGAGATGACCGCCTGGGCGCGGAGGATTTCGGTGCCGCCGTCCGGCGTCCGTACGCGGACCGTCCACGCGCACGTCTCGTCGTCGAACTCGGCGGCCAGCACCTCCGTGCCGAACCGGATGCGCTCGCGGACGCCGGTGCGGTCGGCGAATCGCCGGAAGTAGTCCAGCAGCACGTCCTGGGTGGAGAAGTAGGCGGGCCAGTCGTCATGTTCGAGGAAGGAGTAGCTGTACAGATGGCTGCTGACATCGACGCGGCAGCCCGGATAGGTGTTCTCCAGCCACGTGCCGCCCACGTCGCCGTTCTTCTCGACGATCGTGTACGGGACGCCGGCCTGACCCAGCCGATGCCCGGCCAGCAGTCCCGACATCCCCGCCCCGACGATGACGACGTGGAACCGACGATCGGGAGCGAGCCGCTCCTTGCGCCACCGCGGGGCCGCCGGGTCGTCCCGCGTGGCGACTTCGTCGATCAGCAGCGGCAGGTAGCGCCCGGCGTCGGTCCCGGCCAGAAACCGCCCGGTGGCCGGCATCTCCTCCTCGTCCGCCGGCCCTTGCCGAAAGGAGAGGCGGCCGTCGCGGACCGCGCCGAGCGTGGCGAGCGCGAGCGCGCGCACCTCATCCTGCTGCGCCGGTGAGTAGCCGCCCTGCGGCATCAAAGGGTTGACCGTGGTCGGTCGCAGGTGGTCCGGCAGCAGCGCCGGATCACCGGTGGCGGTGGCCAGGGCCGCAAGCAGCGGTGGCAGCTCGGCGTCGAGGAGCGCTCTCTCGATCGCGTCGTCCGCGTCCATGATCGGTTCGGTCATGCCCGCGCCTCCGTCAGGTCGCCGAGCCGGCTGCCGAGGGCTTCGCGAACGGCGCCGATGAACGCCTCGCGGGCTCGGTCGGCCGCGTGGGAGATCCGCGTCTGGTAGAGGAAGCCATGGACGAGCCCGTCGAGCTCAAGGTGGGTGACGGCGACCCCGGCCCGCGCGAGGCGGTGCGCGTAGCGCTCGCCCTCGGTGCGCAGCGGATCGTACTCGGCGGTGGCCACGATCGCGGGCGGGAGGCCCGACAGGTCGGCGAACAGCGGAGAGGCATCAGAGGCGGTACGGTCGGCAGGGTCAGGCAGGTAAGAGTCGACGAACCACCGCATCATGGACAGGGTGAGCCCGTAGCCCTCGCCACACGTGAGGTACGAACCACCCTCCTGAGCGCCGCAGTCGAGGGTCGCGTCCACGGTCGGGTAGGCCAGCGCCTGGACCGCGATCCGCGGCCCGCCCGCCTCGCGCGCCCGCAGCGCGGCCGCCGCGGCGAGGTTCCCCCCGGCGCTGTCGCCGATCACGGCCAGGCGGCCGGCGTCTCCGCCGAGTTCGGCCGCGTGCCCGGCGAGCCAGCACACCGCCGCCCAGTAGTCGTCGATGGCCGCCGGATACGGGTGCTCGGGCGCGCGGCGGTAGTCCACCGCGACGACCACGGCGGGCAGCGCGTGGCTGAGGTGGCGGCAGACCTCGTCGTGGGTCTCCAGATCGCCGAGCACCCACCCTCCCGCGTGCGCGAACGCCACGACGGGCAGGCTCGGGGTCGTGGCGTCCGGACGGTAGATCCGCACCGGTACGGCTCCGTCGATCGTGTGCTCGCGGACCTCGGCGAGCGGGAGGGGTTCGTAGTCCTCGCCGAGCCAGGCGAGGATGGAGGCCAGGAAGCCGTAACGAACGACAGCGGGCGGAAGCTGGCTCAGGGGAATGGCAGGGACGGTCGCAGCGCGCTCAAGCATGGCGCGGAGCTGCGGGTCAAGAGGCATCGGGGCCCCTCTCAAATAGCTGTTCACGCCTTACTTGAAACGCTATTACAAGTTGGAATCAAGTTTCAAGTAGTGCACCCCGGATCAGCCGTTCGGCAGGATGACGGCGCGGCCGTTCACCTTGCCCTCGTGCAACCGCTCGTAGGCATGCGGGGCCTGGTCGAGGGCGTAGGTCTCGACGTGGACCTCGACGGCGCCCGTACGGGCCAGAGCGAGGACCTCGATGAGTTCGGCGCGCGTGCCCCAGTAGGTGGAGGAGACCGTCGTCCCGTGCGGGAGCGCGCCGAAGCCGACGGGAATCCGGCCACCACCCAGGCCGACGATGACGATGTCGCTCTCGACACCGGCCAGAGCGGCCGCGAGAGCGACGGTCGCCGGGGCGCCCACGAGATCGAAGACCGCCTGGGCTCCTTGGCCGCCGGTCAGGGCACGGAAGGCGGTCGCGGCGTGCTCGTCCGACAGCAGCGTCTCGTGGGCTCCGACCTGACGGGCCAGGTCCAGCTTCGCTTCTGAGACGTCGAGCGCGACCACCGTGGCCGGGCTCAGCGCGCGCAGGAGCTGCACGGCGACGTGGCCGAGCCCGCCGACGCCGATGACGACGGCGATGCTGCCGGGCGTCAGCTTCGGCAGCGAGCGCTTGATCGCGTGATAGGGAGTCAGCCCGGCGTCGGTGAGCGGAACGGCCCGCACCGGGTCGAGCCCGCCGAGCGGGACAAGGTGGCGCGCGTCGTCCACGAGCAGGTATTCGGCGATCGCCCCCGGCGCGCCCAGACCCGGCGAAAAGATCCCGAGCCCTGCGGCGCGCAGGCAGTAGTTCTCCCTGCCCTCGGCGCACTTGGCGCAGACACCGCAGCCCCACGCACCGTAGACGGCTGCGGCGTCGCCCACCTCCCAGCCCGTGACGCCCTCGCCCAGCGCCGCCACCGTGCCCGCGCCCTCATGGCCGAGGACGAGCGGCATCGGGAAGGGCAGCCCCTCACCAGGCAGATTCATCACGGTGATGTCGGAGTGGCAGATCCCAGCGGCGGTGACCTCCAGCAGCACCTGCCCGGGGCCCGGCTCAGGATCGGCGACGGCGCCCACTTCGGGTGCTTCGCCGTCACCGCGGCATCGCAGTGCTCTCATCGTCGGCCCCTCTCGGGTCAGCGGGCCGAGTAGGCGCCGTCGACCAGGTGGTAGCTGCCATGGACGAATGAGGCCCGTGCCGAGAGCAGGAACGCCACCAGTTCGGCCACCTCCTCCGCGCGACCGAGCCTACCGGCGGCGTGCAGGCTGCCCAGCGTCCGGCGAGCCTCGTCGCCCACGCCCTCCAGCAGCGGCGTGTCGATGAAGCCCGGTCCGACCGCGTTGATCCGCACCCCCAGCGGGGCGTACTCCAGGGCGGCGGTCTTCGTCAGCCCGACCACGCCGTGCTTGGCCGCGACGTAGGCCGCCTGCCCGGGAAAGCCGTTGATCCCCAGGGCGGAGGCCATGTTCACGATCGCGCCGCCGCCGCAGGCCAGAATCGCCGGCAACTCGTGGCGCAGGCAGTAGAAGACTCCGTCCAGATTGGTGGAGATCACGCGGCGCCAGTCCGCGAGGTCCTGATCTCCGATGTGCCCGCCGGCACCGGTCACACCGGCGTTGTTGACGGCCAGGTGCAGCCCGCCCAGCCCGGCCACGGTGGCCTCGACCGCGGCGCGGACGGACTCTGGATCGGTCACGTCCACCGGCACCGCGAGCGCCCGCGCCCCCGCGGAGGTCAACTCCTGAGCCGCCTGCTTGGCCCCCGCCTCGTTGTGATCGGCGATCGCGACCGCCGCGCCCCCGGCCGCCAGGCGCTGGGCGACGGCCAGGCCGATCCCTGACGCGCCACCGGTGACGAGGGCGATCTGGCCGCCGAACTCCGTCGCGTAGTCGCCGGTCATGACATGGCACCTGCTTTCTTGGCGATGTCCCGCACCGTTCCCGTCATCCGGCCTTCAGCACGGACGAGTCGAGCTCGACCGCGGCGGGGGTGGACACGCGGCGCCAGGGGCCGTGGAACAGGAAGATGGCGGGGATGTACAGGACGAGACAGCCGAGTGAGATCAACAGCCATGTCTGCCAGCCTGCCACCTCGACCACGTACGGGATGGCCAGCAGGCCGACCATGGCGACGGCCTTGGTGAGGAAGCCGAACAGGCCCCACGCGGTGCCCTGCAACCTGGGATCGACGTCCTCCGCGTCCTCGGAGTAGTTGGCCATCCAGGGGGCGTAAGCCACGGCCAGCGACCCGCCGAGCAGCGCGCCGACGACCATCAGCAGGCCGAGCGACACGTCGTCCTGCCCCAGCAGGAAGGCGAGGTAGAACGTGCAGAGCACGCCTCCCAGCGTCCCTGCCAGCGAGAACGGCTTGCGCAGCCTGATCCGGTCGGAGACGCGGCCGATGACGATCAGCACGGCCAGGTCGAGGGTCCAGAACGCGGCCATGACCGTGGACGCCTGCGCGGTGCTGATGCCCAGGGCGTCGACGAGCATGGTCTGGCCGAACAGCGAGAGCGTGAGGTAGAGGACCAGCCACAGCGCGATGCCGATCAGGTGGGCCCAGATGTTGCGCCGCGCCAGCAGTGTCCTGACCCTGGCCGGCTTGGCCAGGTCGACCACGTGGGCCGCGTCCCTCTCGGTGTGCTGGATGCGGGCCCGCAGTTCGGGCGACAGGTCGGCGATGCTGGCGGCGATGACCAGCGAGATGACCAGGGAGACGCAGCCCATGATGACGAACTGCGAACGCCAGGAGTCGTTGAAGATCGGCAGCGTCCAGCCGGCGATGGCGGCGGCGAGGAAGTTGGCCCCGACCGGGCCCCACGTCCAGAACCCGAACGCCTGCGCCCGGCCCAGGCGCGGGGAGAAATCGCGCACCAGCGGGGCGGTGCCGGCCATCGCCACTCCGTCGACGAACGCCAGCACGATCCGGGCGATCAGCAGGTCGCGGGGGCTGTGCACGAGCGTCATGCCGAAGCAGCACAGGGAGGTCAGCAGCATCAGCGGGACCAGCAGCCGTACCCGGCCGAGCCGGTCGGTGAGCCTGCCGCCCACCACGGAGGCGACGGCGCCGGCCACCAGCGCGACCGCCGACACGGCACCGTAGGTGCCCAGTGTCATGTTCATGTCCTTGAGCAGCAGCGGCACCACTGGTGCGATCTGCGCTTCGTAGGAGCCGATGAGGCTGGCCAGCACGGCCATCGTGAGGATCTTCATGCGGCGGGTGCCCGTGGGGTACTCGTCGAGTTGGCGGACGTAAGACCAGCCCATGGTCGCGCCTTTCTGATGGGCTCCAACCCTCGCCACCAGTTCTAGAGGCTAAATCTAGAATTGGTTTCCACGGATGTTCCGCCCTCTCACTCCACACGTCAAGGGGGTGTGAGAGATGAGGTCGCGCCGGCGGTGGTGCCAGGCGGGCTATTCGGCCGGTTGGGCCAGCCGGCCGACCAGGGTGGCGAAGTAGTCGGTCAGCTCCGTCGCCTCCTCCCGCGTCGCGCACTCCACGATCTGCCGCGCGCCGGCGGCCACCACCCCGGTCACGGCGGCGGCCAGCGCCTCGCCGAACCGCCGACCCTCCAGTTGCAGCACGCCCATGTTCTGGTCGATCCACCGGCGCAGCCCGCCGCGGGCGATCGCGTCGAATCCGGGCGGGTTGTCGCCTGACAGGAACAGCCGGGCCAGGTCGCGTTCGTCCCAGCAGGCCAGGAGGTAGGCGCGCGCGCCGGCCAGATAGATCCGGAACGGGTCGCGCTCCCCGGCCTCCCGCGCCCGTTCGATGGCCTGCTGGGTGGCGGCCCAGAGCCACTCGGAGTGGCGCCTGTGCAACTCCAGGAAGAGATGTTCCTTGCCGCCGAACTGGTTGTACAGGCTGCCCACGCTGGTGCCGGAGCTCGCCACGATCTCCGAGATCGTGGCGCCCTCGAAACCGTTGGCGACGAAGACCCGGCGGGCGCCGTCGAGCAGCGCGTTGCGCGTGGCCAGAGCGCGCTTGGACAGAGGCTGACCGGGCGCGGTATGGGCGCCTTGCGGGGCTTGCGGCCGGGTGTCCGAAGTGCGGGCCATCGCCGCCCTCCTCCCGTCAGCCAGCGGTCATGCCGGGCCCCAGTGTTTCACGACCGGGCTCGGCGGCGCGCTCACGAGCTCCTTCGGTGTAGGGGATGCGGTCGGGCACGGAGAACCGCTCAGGCCGGGCCGAGCCAGTCCAGGATGAGACTGTTGACCTCCTCCGGCCGTTCGAGGTGGAGGAAGTGTCCCGCGCCCGCCACCTGTTCGGCCCGCGAGCCAGGCGGCAGGTGGCTCGACGCGTCCTTGACCAGGTCGGCGCCCAGGCAACGTCCTGGGTGCCGTGCAGGTAGAGGACGGGGCCCGAGACCCCGGCGGGAACGGCCGGACGGCGGCGTGGTGCCGAGCATGGCCCAGTAGTAGCCGATAGAACGAGCGCTTGAGCTGCTCGTAGTCGAGGAATCCGGCACCGATGGTGCCCGGCGGCGGCACGGCCAGGGTCACGGCCCGCCGTCGGGTAGACGGGGAAGGCGCCCCAGTCGTGTCCGATGATGACCTGGACGGCCGTGCTGATCTGGTCGGCGCAGGACCCGGGAGGGATCTTGGATGGCCATCCCGCCGGAATTGGACGCCGGCCAGTCAAGTCATTCTGGGGCGTGTGGTGCCAAGGCGCGTAGGACGTGGTCGACGAGTTCCCGGATTTCAGCGGAGCTGTGCAGGTCGCCCTGATGGAGTAGGAGCCGATAGTAGACGGGCCCGTACAGCAGTTCCAAGGACAGGTCCAGGTCGGCGTCGGCACGGATCCCGCCGTCGGTGCGGGCCTTGGCCAGGCGGGTGCGGGCTTGCTCGGCGCGCGGCTGGATCAGCATCTGGTCCAGGTCGCGGGCGAGGTCCGGGGCGTGCTGGGTGTCGGCGATCAGGCCGGTGAGCGCGCGGCCGACACGGGGGTCGGCGAACAGCCCGCGCAGCAGACCTTCCATCTGCGTCACCAGGTCCGCGCGGATATCACCGGTGTCGGGGAAGTCGGCGGCGGGGGTGGCCGCGTCGTCCAGGGCCTCCAGGACGACCGCGCCCTTGGAGGGCCACCAGCGGTAGATGGTCTTCTTGCTGACGCCGGCGCGAGCGGCGATGGCCTCGACCGTCACCGGGCCGTATCCGTGCTCGGCACACAGGTCCAGGGCGGTGTCGAGGATCGCGCGGCGGCTCTTCTGGTTGCGCCGCTGAGGGTCGGGCGGCCGAGGGGCGGGTTGGTCGGGCATGGAGCCATCCTATCGGAAACGACACGGATCGTGTTGACAAGCTTCTCCCGCTGAGGCAGGCTTTCGACGCGCAGAGAAACGACACGTGTCGTTGCCTGGTGCGCTTGCGGTGGTGACCACCGCGCAGCCATGGAAAACCGCCATACAGAAAGAACGGAAGACATCATGAGCAAGGTCTGGTTCGTCACCGGTTCCTCCCGCGGCTTGGGACGTAACTTCGTCGAGGCCGCCCTGGGCCGAGGCGACAAGGTGGCCGCCACCGCCCGGACCACAGCGAGCCTTGACGAGCTGGTCGCCGCCCATGGTGACGCGGTGCTCCCGCTTGCGATGGACGTGACCGACAAGGCCGCCGTTTTCGCGAGCGTCAAGCGGGCCAAGGAGCACTTCGGCCGGCTGGACGTCATCGTGAACAACGCCGGCTACGCCCAGGTCGGCGCGATCGAGGAGCTGACCGAGCAGCACCTGCGCGACCAACTGGAGACCAACCTGTTCGGCGCGGTGTGGGTGATCCAGGCCGCGCTGCCCTACCTGCGCGAGCAGGGCGCCGGACACCTCATCCAGCTGTCCTCGGCTGCCGGGATCATCGCGATGCCACTCGGCGGCGCATACCATGCCTCCAAGTGGGCGCTGGAAGGTTTGAATGAAGCTCTCGCCGGCGAGGTCGCCGACTTCGGCATCAAGGTGACCGTGGTCGAGCCCGGCGGCTTCGCCACCCGGTCGGGAAAGAACCCCGACCCACTCGCCAACGGCCACGTGGCCCAGGCCGACCCGATCTACGACGGGCTCCGCCGGCGCCTCGCGGGGTTCACGGGCAAGCAGCCTGCCGGCGATCCGGCCGCCGCGGCCCAGGCGCTCCTCAAGATCGTGGACTCCGGCAACCCACCCCTGCGGGTGCTCTTCGGCCAGGGCTTCTACCCGATGATCCAGCAGGTCTACACCGACCGGCTCAAGACCTGGGCCGACTGGCAGGACCTTTCGGCGGAGGCACACGGCAAGCTCGACGAGGACAGCGCGGTCTGAGCTTCGGCAGTCGGTCACGTGAGGCAAGCCTCCAGCCGTACCGGCATCGCCTACCTGTCCTGCAGCTGTTTCGTCGAACTAGCCACACAGATCGCAAGACCCGAAGTACATGGAGGGTTCATGTTCGCCGCCTACGCGACGATCATCATCTTTGCCTCGCTGCTGTTCGGGAGCGCGGCCATCGTCTATCTGATCGGTCACGAATTTCCGAAGGCCCAGCTGGACATGAAGCGCCTGCCGCGATCGTGGGGACCCGTCCTGGGCGCGATGCTGGCGTTGGGCTCATTGGGATTGCTGGGCGGATTCGCCATCCCCATGCTGGGGACTCTGGCTGCCTACAGCCTCGTGCTGTACTTCGCCGGCGCGCTCCTGGCGCACCTGCGAGTGGGGTCCCGCAAGCTTGGAAACTGGGCCTTGTTCTTCGCCACCGCGGTGGCCGCACTGGGCGCGAACCTGCTCTCCCACTGGTGGTGATCCCTGCAGACGGGAGTGAGAAGTCGCAGTCATAGCCTTCGCCCAAGGGGACGCGATCTTCGACCGGGTACTGCCAACTTCGATGACGCGAGCATCCTTATTTCGACACCCATCGAAGTTGCAGTGCCCAGGTCGGGAGCAGGCCCCACTGTCATCTTCGCCGCGTCCAGACAACGGCCGCCAGGCCTGTCCGGCCCTCAGCACACTGAGTCGAACACCCCACCCCATGCTCGTGAAACCGCGGCACAGATTGACTGACTGGCCACTCATTTATATGCTCCAGTCATGGCCCGGCCGAAGAGCAAGGACAAGAGGGACGCGCTGATGGCAGCGGCGACTCGTGTCATCGTCGCGCAGGGCCTCAGTGCGCCGACGGCGGTCATCGCGCGGGAAGCGGGCATCTCGAACGGCTCGCTGTTCACCTACTTCACGACGAAGGCTGAGCTCTTCAACGAGCTCTACCTTGAGCTGAAAAGCAGGATGGCCAACGCCTCGATGGAAGGGTTTTCGGTGGAGGCCCCGCCGCGCGAGCAGTTTTCTCGTATGTGGTCGAACTGGACGCGCTGGGCGACGTCGAACCCCGAGGAGAGGCGGGCTCTCGCCCTGCTGGGCGTCTCCGACGACATCACTCAGGAGACTCGCGCCGCCTCTCATCAGGTGATGGCGGAAGTCGCGGGCATTCTCGAGCGGGTGCGCACCCGGGGCCCGATGCGGGACGCGTCGAGGGATTTCGTCGGCGCGATGATGAACTCGCTGGCCGAAGCGACGATGGACTTCATGGTCGAGGATCCTGACAACGCCGACGAACACCGCAGGGTCGGCTTCGACGGTCTGTGCCGGATGCTGGGCTGCTGAGCAGTCGGATGCTGGGGCTGATTTTTTTGGGCCAATGAATGACTGACTAGACAGACAATTAAGGAGCACGCATGGCGAAGACAGGTTCGGGCGAGCGCAAGGCGTACATCATCACCGGCCCGACGTCGGGCATCGGGTACCACACGGCTCTGGAGTTGGCCGAGCACGGCACGGTCGTCCTGGTGGGCCGCAACCAGGGAAAGCTCGACGAGGTGCGGAAGACGATCGAGCGCACGGGCCGGCGTGCGGTGCCGGTCGTGTGCGACGTGTCAGATCTCGCGAGCGTACGGCGTGCGGCCGCGGAGATCATCGCGCTCGGACTTCCCCTCGCGGGCCTGGTCAACAACGCAGGCATCCACGAAATGCGCGCCACGAAGAACGCTCAGGGCTGGGACACCGCGTTCGCTACGAACCACCTCGGTCCGTTCGTGTTGACCGAGGCACTCATGCCCCATCTCCCCGACGGCGCGAATGTGGTGTTCGTCTGCTCCGCCGTCGAAGACTCCGAGCGCAGGCCCGCCGTGATCGCGGGGTTCCGGGGCGGTCGCTACATCTCTGCCGAGGCGAGCGCCCGCGGCGAGTGGAAGCCCGGTGGTTCCACCCAGCCCGGCTCCGACGCCTACGCCACGTCGAAGCAATGCAACCTCGCGACGGTGCTGGCGTTCGCGCGCGAGACGCCGCGGTTGCGCTTCAACGCCGTCGAACCGGGCTTCAGCCCGGCTACGGGTCTCTCGCGCGACGCGAACGTCTTCCTGCGCCTTCTCGGGAAGTACGTCCTGGGGTTGCTCGCCCCGTTCATCAAGTACTGGAGCACCCCGGCGCGGGCCGCGAAGGTCGTCACGAACGCCCTGCTGAACGAGCCGGGAGGGACCGGCGTCTACTACGACGAGCGGGGCCGGCCGATGCTCGGCTCGACGCAGGTGCGCGACCCGCAGTTCCAGGACCGCGTCGTCGCGGAGACGCGCGCTCTGCTCTCGACGGTGTCGACCTGAAACCGGCCCTCTGGCGGAGCTGTGCGCCTTCCGACAATTACATCTGCCCAGGTCACGACCATATTGGGCTTCGCGTGGCGTGCACCGGTCCCGGCCACCAAGGGAAGGAACGGGCTCGGCCGGTCGGGGCAGTGATGAAGCCACGCATACCGGCGCCTTCTCAGGATTCGATGTGCTCGGGGGCGGTGCCGAGCACGGCGTCCAGCAGGCCGGGGAAACAGGCGTCCAGATCGTCGCGGCGCAGGCTGAGGATGCGCTCGGCACCGCGCACCCTGACCTGGATCACCCCCGCCTCGCGCAGCACCCGCTGGTGATGAGAGAACGTGGACCGGCTGATCGTCAGGCCGGCCGCCTGCTGCAGCCGGGTGCAGGGTGATGTCCCCACCTGGTTCAGGGCGCGTACGGTCAGCAGCCTCGCCGGGTCTGCCAGAGCCGCCAGGACCTTCGGCAGTCGCAGTTCGTCGGTGGCCGGATGGGTCTCCTCGATCACCACGGAGTGCTCCCTTGCATGCGTCGCTTTTGCCGTAATGTCGAAGCCTATCGTACTGTTCGATGTTCATCGACGTGTTCGTTTTCTATCGAATCGAGGCCGGGACATGAATGGCAGCAAGGTGGCGCTGGTTACAGGCGGTTCTCGCGGGATCGGCGCGGCCATCGTGCGCCGGCTGGCCGGTGACGGCATGCGCGTGGCCTTCACCTACGCCAGCAACCGGGACCGCGCCGAGCAGGTCGTCAGCGAGGTCGCCGCCCGCGGGGGCCGGGCACTCTGCTTGCAGGCCGACGCGGCCGATTCCGCCACCGTCGCCGGAGCGATCGAGCGCAGCGTGGAGGCGTGGGGGCGACTCGACGTGGTGGTGGTCAATGCGGGCGTGGCCCGTGCGGGAGCCATCGACGCCCTTGCCCCCGAGGAGATCGACCGGATGATCGACGTGAACGTGCGCGGGACGGTGCACACCATCCGGGCGGCACTGCCCCACCTCCGCGACGGCGGGCGCATCGTGACGATCGGCAGCGTCAACGCCGAGCGGACGCCCTTCGCCGGGGCCGCGACCTATGCCATGACCAAGGCGGCCGTCGCCGGCCTGGTCCGCGGCCTGGCCAGGGATCTGGGGCCGCGTGGCATCACGGTGAACAACGTCCAGCCCGGCCCCACAGCCAACGACAGCATGAACGCCGACAGTCCCGCCGCCCAGGCCATGACCAGATGGCTTGCCCTGCCCAGGATCGGTGCGCCGGAAGAGATCGCCGCGCTGGTCGCTCACCTCGCCGGCCCGGAGGCGGCCTTCATCACCGGCGCCAGCCTCACCATCGATGGCGGCTTCACCGCCTAGGCGAACGAAACGGCCCCAGCTCGGCGCGCGCGGCGGCCATGCAGTGGGTCGGCCTGTGGGCGGTGCCGGGCATGACCGAGGCGCTGCTAGCCGTGCTTGTCGCCGTGGTGATCGGCCAGGCGGGTGAGCAGGTCGATCAGGTTCTGCCGGTCGGCCGCGGACAGCGGGGCGAGGTATTCGTCCTGGGCGGCGGCGAGCAGCCGGTCAAGATCGGCAAGTTGCCTTCGGCCTGCCGGGGTGATGGTGATGATGTTGCGGCGGCGGTCTTCCAGGTCGGGTGCGCGCTCGAGGAGTTGCCGTTCGGCGAGGTCGTTGACGGTCGCCACCATGTCGCTGCGATCGATGCCGGTGCGGCGGCCGAGGGCGGCCTGGCTGGCCGGGCCGTACTCCTCCAGGGTGGCGAGCAAAGAGTAGTGGTAGCGCCGCACGCCGGCCTGCGCGAGCGCCTGATCCACAAGCCGGTTGGCGATCAATGCCGCACCGTTGGTCAACCTGCTCGGCAGCGCGCGCAGCCGCTCCGGCGGCGGCCCCTCGGGAGTGTCCACGAGGCGAATCTAGCAAATTGTTGGCAGAACCCACGACTGGATGTATTGTTGGCCGAGCCAATGTTGGCCTGACCAACATTTTGCCTTCATGACGCTGAGGAGCCTGGACATGACCACCATCGCACAACCGGCCGGGCCTGCCTTCGGCACCCAGATCATCGGCCAGGCGGAGAAGGCTCTCAACGCCCTCCTGGAGCGAGAGCTGACCGGGACCGGCATCACCGAACCTCAATGGGTGACGCTGACGCTGACCGTGGTCAGCGACGGAACTCTGTCCGGTGATGCTCTGGCCGAGCGGGTCTCCCACTCCTTGAAGGTCGCCCAGGCCACGGCGCACCAGCACATCGCCGAACTGACGGCCGCGAACCTGGTCCGCACCTGCCCGGACGGCACCGTCGAAGCGACCGAGCACGGCAAGGCCCAGTGGAGCCAGGTCCGCGCCGCCGTCACCCGGATCACCGAAAAGTTGTGGGGCGACCTGCCGGGGGAGGAACTGGCCACCGCCGGCCGCGTCCTGAACACCGTCCTCTCCCGCGCGAACACGCTGCTGTCCGCCGCCTGAGTCGCCTGGACCGCTTCGAAGCCCGCCGGGCGCTGGATGCGTCCCGAAAATCGCGGCGGGTCCATTCCGGTCTGAGCCGCTCCCGCTGGATGGCGCTCAGCACCGTGGACACCTTCAACAACCTTCAACCACAGGGCAAGGAGATTCCTTTGACTACCGACGAAGGTACGGCGGTCGCACCGCGGGCGACCCGAAGAGAATGGCTGGGGCTGGCGATCCTCGCGCTTCCCATCATGGTCATGGCCATGGACTTGACCGTGCTGCACCTGGCGCTGCCCACCCTCACCGCCGACCTGCGGCCCGGCAACGCCGAGTTGTTGTGGATCGTGGACATCTACGGGTTCCTCACCGCCGGTTTCCTCATCCCCATGGGCGCGATCGGGGACAGGATCGGCCGCCGGCGGTTGCTGCTGATCGGCGCGGTCGCGTTCGGCGTGGCCTCGGTGCTCTCGGCATTCGCGATCAATGCGGCGATGCTCATCGCTGCCCGGGCACTGCTGGGTATCGCGGGTTCCACGCTGAGGCCGTCCACCCTCTCCCTGATCCGGATCATGTTCCGGGACCCCAGGCAGCAGGGTGCGGCGATCGGGGCCTGGACCGGCTTCTTCGGCCTCGGCACGGTGATCGGACCGCTGGTCGGCGGCACGTTCCTGGAGCTGTTCCGGTGGGGCTCGGTCTTCCTGCTCGGCGTCCCGATCATGCTGCTGCTGATCGTGTTCGGTCCTCTCGTGCTGCCGGAGTACCGGGACGAGTCGGTCTCCCGCCCGGACCTCATCAGCGCGATCATGTCCATCGCCGGAGTCCTTGCCCTGATCTTCGGTATCAAGCGGATCGCCGAGGACGGCCTGCGCCCCGAGTCGGGCATCGCCATCGTCGTCGGCCTGGTGCTGGCGGCGCTGTTCCTCTACCGCCAGGGCCGGCTCGAGCAGCCGCTGGTCGACGTCTCGCTGTTCCGCGACGGTCTGTTCGGCACAGCCCTGGGCATGCTCGTGCTGGCGACCCTGCTCTCCTCGGCCTCGCAGTTCTTCGTCATGCAGTATCTGCAGCTGGTACGCGGGCTGCCCCCGCTGCAGGCTGGACTCTGGTCGCTGCCCACCACCATCGCGGTCATGATCGGCGCCATGGCGGCTCCTGGCCTCGCGAGCTGTGTGAAGCTGAGCACCCTGCTCGCCGGCGGCCTGGCGGTCGCTGTGGTCGGCATGGTGGTGCTGACCCGGGTCAGTGGTCCCTCCGACCTGTACGTCGCGGTGGCAGGGGCGGCCGTCATCGGGCTCGGGCTCGGGCCGATGATCTCGCTGGGCACCGGACTGATCGTGGGAGCCGCCCCGCCCGAGCGGGCCGGCGCCACCTCCGCGATGGCCTCGACCGGCACCGACCTCGGCAGCGCGCTCGGCATCGCGGTGATCGGCAGCGTCGGCTTCGCGGTGTACCGGGCGAACCTGACCGACAAGCTCCCCGAGGGGCTGCCCGCCCCATTAGCCGAGACGGCCAAGGACACCCTCGCCGCAGCTGTCAACGTCGCTCGTGAGCTACCCGCCGCCCAGGGCTCAGGGCTGTTGTCGGTGGCCCGAGAGGCCTTTGTGCACGGCCTGCAAACGACCGCGATCGTTGGCGCGGTGCTCGCCGCTCTGCTGGCTGTAGCAGCCGCGACCCTGCTGCGTAACGCCCGGATGCCGAGCCCTCCGCCGCCGCCCACGGAAACCGACGACCAGACGAACTCCTTCGAGAAAGCACATAAGTGACATGCCCGAAAGGCGGATGATCGACATGCTGCATACAAACTCAACGGCCGACTGGCGCGACCTGGTGAGCCTGCGCGAGCTGATCCGGGGGCGCACGCTCCACCCCGGCGACGAGGGCTTCGAGGAGGCCTGCTCCGGCTGGTTGCTGACGGTCGAGCACCGGCCCGCGGTGGTCGTGGTCGCCGCGGACGCCGATGACGTGGCCGCTGCCGTCCGGTTCGCGGCGGAGGCCGGGCGACCGGTCGCGGTGCAGTCGACCGGGCACGGCAAGTCGGTGCCTGCGGACGGAGCCGTGTTCATCGCCACCGAACAGCTGCGTGAGCTGGCGGTGGATCCGCGTGCCCGTACCGCAAGGATCGGAGCCGGGCTGCGGTGGGGCGAGGTGCTCGCCGCGGCGGCCGAGTACGGCCTCGCGCCCCTGTGCGGCTCCTCCGGTCAGGTCGGAGTGATGGGCTACCTGACCGGCGGCGGGCTCCCGCTGGCCGGCCGCACGTACGGCTTCGCCGCCGACCACGTCCGCTCGCTCGACATCGTCACCGCAGACGGCCGGCTCCGCACAGTCTCGCCCACCCAGGAGCCCGACCTGTTCTGGGCGGTGCGGGGTGGCAAGAGCAACTTCGGCGTCGTGGTCGCGGCCGAGATCGAGCTGCTGCCGCTGCGCACCATCTACGGTGGTGAGCTCTGGTACCCGGGCGAGGATCCCACGCACGCCGCCCACGTACTCGGCACCTACCTGGCCTGGGCCAAGGAGCAGCCGGAGGAGATGTCATCCTCGGTGACACTGATGCGCCTGCCTAATGCGCCGCAGCTGCCCGAGGAGTTCCGTGGCCGCTCGTTCGTGCAGATCCGGGTGATATACACCGGGGGCGAGGAGCAGGGCGCGCGGCTGGTGGAGCCGTTGCGCGCACTCGGCCCGGAGAAGAACACCTGCGCCGTCCTGCCGTACACGCAGATCACCGAGGTCCACCAGGACCCCAAGAACCCGGTCTCGGTGCACCTGCGCAGCGCATTGCTGCACGAACTCGACGACGAGGCCGTGGGGGAGCTGGTCTCGTTCATCGACCCGTCGAATCCCGGGGGCCCGTACCCCGGCATCGAGCTGCGTCACCTGGGCGGGGCGCTGAACCGGCCGCCCGGCCGCCCGCACGCGGTCAGCACCCAGGGCGCGGCCTTCCACCTGTGGCTGCGGATGCCGGCGCCCGCCGAGCGGGCCGAGGCGGCGCGCACCGCCGCCGACGAGGTGCTGGAGCGGCTCGGGCGATGGGACACCGGCGCCATGCTTCCGGGGTTTCTGTTCGACCACGACTCGGCTCCCGAGCGGGTCAGGCGGGCCTACACCGAGGACGACTACCAGCGGCTGGCCGCGCTGAAGGCGACATACGACCCGAACCAGCTCTTCCGTATCAACCACAACATCCCGCCGTTGGGTGATCTCTCTGAGATCACCTCAACGGCTCAATGACTTCATCGCCTGGAAGCCGCCGGCCAGTGACCACGATCCCGCCGCTGACCGAAGAGGCCATCGGCGACCTGGTCGAGGAGGTCACCCGATCCAGTGCCCGGCTCGTCGGGGCCGCGGCCGGGTTGAGCGATGACCAGGTGCGCGCTCCTTCGGCGCTCCCTGCCTGGACACGCGGCCTCAGGCACGTCGCCCGCAGCGCCGACGCCTACACCTGGCCGCTGCGCTCGGCCCGCGGGTGCCCCCAGCCCGGCAGCAGGCCGAACACGGTGCCCCCGCCCGGTACCGCAGAAGGTGCGGCCGAACTCGCCGCCGACGTGCGCCTCAGCCTCGAGCGCCTCGCGGAGGAGGCCAGGGCGCTACCCGCCGACGCCTGGGATCGGCTGGTCACGGCGCTGGCGGGCTGGCGGCACCCGGCCTGGTTCACCCTGTGGCGGTGCCTGCGCGAGCTCGAAACCCACCATCTCGACCTACGCCACGGCTACCGTACGGCCGACTGGCCGGCCTCGTACGTCATGTGGGCTCTCGACGGCACACTCGCCACGCTGAAGGCGCAACAGTTCCCCATCGGCTCGGCCGAGGCGGTCGATCTCGGCCACAGATGGGAGCTCACCCCCGGCGGGCCCTCAGTCGCCGCCGACGGGCACGTGCTGCTCGGCTGGCTCGCCGGCCGTACCGCCGGCCCCGGCGAGAACCTACCGATCCCGCCGGCCTGGCCGCAGCCACCCACCCCCGGCTGGGGCCGGGCAGACCAGCCCTGACGAGCTGGCCGGCTCACGGCCGTAGGCACGATCGGGAATCAGCTCACGATCACGACGGACGGACGAGCCCGTCTCCTGCCCGATCCCAGTTGGCCTTCCGCCCCCGTCCACGCACGTCGGCCCGCTACCAATCACACGCCTCGCCAGGCCCACCGCATGATGAAGCTGCATCCGCAGATCGACGGCAGTGTTCGCGCCGGTTTGCGTTTGAGCGCGCTCAAAGCCCTAGCGTTCCCGCCATGACGACGAAGACCTGGATCATCACCGGCGCATCCCGCGGTTTCGGGCGCGCACTGGCGGAATCGGCGCTCGCAGCGGGCGACCACGTGGTGGCGGCCGTGCGGCGGCCGGAGAGCGTGGCCGACCTGGAGGCAACGTACCCGGACGACTGCCTGATCGTGAAGTTCGACGTCCGGGACGTCGCCGCGGCCGCGGACCTCGTGCGCGCCGCCCTCGACCGCTTCGGCCAGCTCGACGTGCTGGTCAACAACGCGGGCCGGGCCGTGGTCGGAGCGGTCGAGGAGGTCGGCGACGCGCAGTTGCGTGAGCTGATGGATCTGCACCTGTTCGGACCCGCCGCGCTCGTCCGTGCGGCGCTCCCCGTCATGCGTGCCCGGGGCACGGGGACGATCGTCCAGATGAGCAGCCAGGGTGGGCGGATGTCGTTCCCCGGCGTATCGACGTATTCGGCGTCGAAATTCGCCCTCGAAGGCTGGTCCGAGGCCCTGGCCGGGGAGGTCGCGCCGTTCGGCATCCGGGTGATGATCGTTGAGCCCAGCCGGTTCCGGACCGACTTCAACGCCTCCGACGTGCTCGAGTTCGCCGAGGTGTCCGAGACCTACCGTGACCTGCTCGCCAATGTCCGCGCGGACATGGCCAGGACCGACGGCCTGCAGGAGGGTGACCCGGCGCGGGCGGCCGAGATCATCCTCTCCCTCGCGCACGGTGAGGAGGTGCCGCTGCGGCTGCCGCTCGGGCGCGAGGCGGTTGAGCGTATCTCGGGTGTCTACCGGCGTGGCCTGGCCGAGGTCGAGCGGTGGGCCGAGACCGCCCGCAGCGCCGACTTCGAGGGGGTCCCGGCATCGGTCCGGCCGATCTAGGCTGGTTGACATGGCCACCGACGATCTGATGACCAGGGCTCTCGAAACCCTCGGGGACGACGGCCCGCCGTCGGTTGAGGCGATCCTTCGCCTCACCGACCTGGCCGGCATGCCCGAGTCGATGATGATCGCCGAGGTCGCCGACTTCCTCGACATCTCGCCCCACACGCTGCGCTACTACGAGCGGGCCGGGCTGGTCGAGGTGGCCCGCGACAACAACGGGCATCGCGTCTACGACGCCAACGCGGTGCGGCGTCTGGTGTTCCTCACCCGGATGCGGCTTTCCGGTATGCCGATGCGCGACCTGCAGCACTACGTCTCGCTCGTCGACGCCGGAGAGCACACAGTGCCCGAGCGGCTCGACGTCCTGCTCGAACATCGCGACACCACTCGCCGCCGGATCCGTGAGCTGACCCTGTCCCTCACTGCGATCGAGTACAAGATCGCCACCTACGGAGGCTCGACCGGGCCGGACGTTCAAGCCCTCGACACCACCATCGGCACCGAACCCACGGCACTGCCGCCCGAGCCGCGACGGGCACTACCGGGGGAGTGAGGGCCGCGGCGTACATCCCGGTGGAGACCTCCCGCGAGATCCAGGCCGCCATCCCCGGCAGCTTCTACGCCGAGCTGGACACCGGCCATGTCTCCCGCGCCGAACGCCCCGACGACTTCGTCAAGCTCGTCCAGGACTTCACCGCCTACTAGGACACGCTGTGGCCGAAGAGCCCTTGAGGGCCGCGCAGAAATGCTCCGGCACCGCCATCGCCGGCTCGGCGGGCGGATGGCTCGGCCCGATCTGCCTCGGCGGCCCAAGATTCCCTTGATCGTGCGATGCGACGGGTCGCCTTTCAGCTGTCTGGGTTCACCCGGTTGGGCCTCGGCCATGCTCGTCAGACATTGCCGAGGCGTTGTCTGCCGGTGCCTGGCCTGGCCCTGCCAGCCGCTCGATGATCTCCGCGGCCCGCAGGACCAGCGCGAAGCCCTTGCGCAGCACGGCGAGCTCCGGTTCTTGGCGGGACTCGTCGTCGGTGGCGGTGACGTCCGCGCCGAACACGACCCGGTACCCGCGTTCGTAGGCTTGCCGGGCCGTGGTGCCGCAGCAGTAGTTGGTGAGGGTTCCGGTGACGATGACCGTGTCCCGGCCGAGATTGCGCAGGATCGTGTCGAGCGGGGTGTCGTAAAAGGCGCCGTAGGACGGTTTGCGGATCAGGACCTCGTCACCGCGGTAGCCCATCTGGTCCCAGACCTCAGCGGGCCCCGGCCTGCGCCAGTCGGTGTCGGCGTGCGGCAGATGGCGCAGTGAGTACGGGCGGTCGATCCCGAAGTGCGTGTCGTCGAATATGGTCCAGATCACCGGAATGTCCATGTCCCGGCAGTGTTCGACGAGCCGACGCAGCTGCGCGGCCATCCGGGTCGCGCCCGGCACCCAGTATGGGCTCCACCCGGGACGGGCGAACTCGTCCTGCATGTCGATGACCAGTAGTGCCGAGCGTTCGGGATGGATCTCGAACGACGCACGCCCCTGTTCGTAGGCGACCCGGGCGCGCGCGGTCACCCACTCCTCGGTGTACGACATCCGCTCCCCTTAGCTCGATTCGACATACATCGTTTCGATGTACCGATTCAATGCGACAGAGTAGCAGCATGCTCGAGCTGGCCATCCTGGGATTCCTGGCCGAAGGTCCGCTGCACGGATACGAGCTGCGACGACGGGTCGCGGCGCTGTCCGGACACAACCGCCCGGTCAGCGACGGCAGCCTCTATCCAGCGATCAACCGCATGGCCAAAGCCGGCCTCCTGGAACAGCGCACCGAGCCGGGCACCTCCGCCGCCCAGCGCAGGGTGCTCAGCCTGACCGACAACGGTCACGCCGACCTGCTGCGCCGGCTCCGCGAACCAGCCGACCACGACATCACCGACAGCACCCGCTACTTCACCATCCTGGCGTTCCTGTCCCTGCTTCCAGACGTCGCCGACCAGCACGCCGTGTTGCGCCGGCGGCTGGAGTTCCTGGAACAGCCGGCCAGCTTCTTCTTCGACGGCGCCCGGCCTCTGCAAGCACGGGATGTGGATGACCCGTACCGCCGCGGCATGCTGGTCATCGCACGCGCCACCAGCCGCGCCGAGCGCGCCTGGCTTCATGAGATCTTGTCCCTGACAACCTGCTGACCGTCGCGTAAATGGTGTGGACAGGCATCGAGGAGTATTTCCAAAGGATCACGGCATGTCGATACGAGGATCAGCTCGCGAGTTCTGGTCACAGCTGGATGAGCCGTGGCGGGCAGCTGTGGAGATGGCCTGGGAGTCCTACCGTCATGGCGGAGTCGCCGTCGGCGCGGTGCTCACCGACGGAACGGGGAACGTGATCGGTCAGGGGCGCAACCAGCGTTTCACGTCGGAGTCGCCACGGGGTCTTCTCGCTCACGCGGAGATGGAGGCGCTGGCGGTGCTTCCGGCGCGGAAGGACCGCTCCCGTGACAGTGTGCTCTACACGACCTTGCATCCGTGTCCGATGTGCTTAGGAGCCATGGTCGTGGCACGGATCGGCCGGTTCCATTTCGGCGCGTTCGATCCGACCTGGCTGGGAATCGAGCAGATGCCGCAGCTCAACGATGAAGTGCGGCGCCGGTGGCCGGAGGTCACAGGACCATTCGCTGGACCGCTCGGCGAGTGGTTCGCAGTGTTGCCGTGTCTGAACACCAGCGGAGCTCTGCTTCGAGCGATGGAAGAGACGGCACCGCGACGTGCGGAGCTCGCCCGAGCCGTCGCACATCGGCTCGGAAGCGCCGCTGATCTTCCCGAGACCCCTGAGCAAGCTCTGGAACAGGTGTGGGATCTTCTGATCGAACGCAGTCAGTAGCACCATGGCTGGCCGCTGCCGGTATGCGCCCGTCCGGCCGGTACGACCAGCATCCCGCCAACAATCTCCGGAGACTCCGCTTCGCCGGCTACTCACCCGGGCGCAGCACCGTTCGTTCGGCTGCGGCGACCATCAGGTCGGCGACCCTGTCGGCCGGCAGAGCCCTTCCCGTGTAGAGCTGGTCGAAGGACTCGAAGCCGGTCAGCGCCCACAGGAGATGGACGGCGTCGGCGGCGGTGACGGCGGATCCGCAGGCCGATCCCGACCAGGGCGCCGGCGTCGTTGAAGCCGGTGAAGGCGGCGAAGAGAGCGGCCAGCGCGAATCCCTCCCAGCTGATGTCTACCATTGGCACCTCCTTAGGGCGTCGAGCGGGAGCTCCGCGTACGGGCCGCAACGCCCGACGTGCCATCGGCCGCACGCGGGCTCGGCTGAGCCTCGCCGCCCCGGGCCGTGTTCCGCCCGCCCGGCCGGTCCGGGGCGGCCGGCAGCGAGATCAGCCGGTACGGGCGGCCAGGAGCGAGATCAGCCGATCAACGGTGACGGTTTCCAGCGGAACCACCACGGCACCGTGACCGTCGGCCAGCGCCTCACCATCCTCAGGCACGGCCACGACCAGGCAGCCCGCGCCCAGCGCCGCCGCGATGCCCGGTGGGGAATCCTCCAGCGCCACACAGTTGTGCGGATCAACGCCCAGCCGCTCGGTCGCCGTCAGGTACGCCTCCGGATGGGGCTTCGGGTGGGTCACCTCGTCCCCGCAGACCACGGTGTCGAACATGCCGGGATCGAGCTGGGCCAGCACCTCGTCAACCAGGGCGCGGTGGCTTGAGGTCACCAGCGCCGTGGGAATCCCCGACCGGCGTACGGATTCCACCACGGCCTGGGCAGCCGGACGCCACGGTACCCCGAGGGCGAACATCTGCCGGGTACGCTCCAGCAGCCAGGCGGCCGACTTCTCGACATCGGCCTCGACGCCCAGGTCACCCTGGACGATCCGCGCGGTGGACCGCAGATTCCCGCCGACCACCCGGCGACGGGTCTCGATCGACAGCGTGCCGCCGAGCATCTCGGCCAGGTCGGCGAGACTGACGTCCCAGAGGGGTTCACTGTCGAACAGCGTGCCGTCCATGTCGAACAGCACCGCTTCCAACGGACCGGCGCCCGGGGCAGCTGTGTTCGCCGTCACTGGAGGGCCTCGGCGAGCCAGCGTCGCACCGTACGGGGATCGTCGCTGGTCGTCCCGTCCACGCCGAGTTCGAGCCAGTGCCGCAGATCGTCCTCGTTGCGGGTGGGCCAGCCATGCACCGGGAAGCCCTCGTCGTGCAGCTGCCGGACGATCTCGGCCGTCAGCCCTTCCCCGCCGCTGTGGATGCGGGAGGACCCGGTTTCCTTGATCAGCTTCCGGTAGCCACCCGGGTGGGCCTCGGCATCGGTCCAGCTGGACACGATGATGCCCCGCGGAATCTCCGGCAGCTTCTCGGCTACGGTGGTGATCGCCTCGACGGAGAAGCCGGTCAGGATCGTCCGCTCCGCGTAGCCGGGATGGTGGGGGAAGAAGTCGGCCAGGCCGTCGATGGCGGCCAGATCCTTGATCTCCAACTGGATCAGCCGCGTCGTCGCCTGATACATCTGCTCCAGCGTGGGCACCCGCTCGCCCTCGCCCACATCGACCGAGCTGATCGTCGACCAGGCCAGCTCCGCGACCGGGCCCAGCTCCTTGCCGGCCGGCTCGGCCGCGACCCGGTCCAGGGTCGCGTCGTGCAGCATGAAGAGTTGCCCGTCGGAGCTGATTCGTACGTCGGTTTCCACCTCATCGACGCCGACCTCTTCTGCCACACGGTAGGACGCAATGGTGTTCTCGGGTGCTTCGGCCATGGCGCCGCGGTGTCCGATGACGGCAAATGCCACGATTATCCTTTCTCGATAAACTTCTACTGGTCAATGAAATTTCGTGCCGGCGGCCGACGGATCGGCGGCACGAGAGGTCCCAGGTTCAGGACGTCACCAGCCGCCGATACTTCGGCAGCACGCGCTGGATGCCCGGGTTGAGATTTTGGGCCGCTTCATGCAGCACCTCGCCCGGGTCGGCGTCGGAGGCGTACACCTTCTGCAGTGCGATCAGCACCTCGGCGATCGCCTCGTTCACGTACCGGCGCATCGCATCCGGCTGACGGGCGCGGCTCAGCTGATCCTGGGCGACCTGGTACGCGGGGGTCTTGGCATTGCGCTCCTTGATCTTCGAGGAGTTGAGTGAGCTGGTGGTCACCGGGAGATAGCCGGTGTTGAGGCTCCACTCGGGCGCGCCCGTCTCGGCGAGGTACTTGACCACTTCCCAGGTCGCCTGTTTGCGGGCCTTGGTCGCGTTGCGCATGATCGCCAGTCCACTGCCTCCGGTCGGTACGCCGGGCCCGTTCTGCTCGGGCAGGAAGGCGGCGCCGAACTCGAACTTCGCCGCCTTGAGCAGCGAGGTCAGCGCACCGGTGGAGTTGCAGATGGTCGCCGTCACGCCTGCCACGAAATCGGCGTTCATGTCGGCGGCCAGGTAGGCCATCTGGTCGTCGTGGATGAACGCCCGATCGAACTCCAGGGCGGCGACGGTCTGCTCGGAGTCCAGCCTCGGCGCCATGCCATCGGAGTAACCGCCGTTGAAGGCCCAGGTCGAGCCCTGGAAGTACCAGTCGTCCGTGCTGCTGTAGCCGCGCATCTTGACCGGTGAGCCGCGGTACCTGAAGCCCTTGAGCTGACGGCCCCATTCCCGCAACTCGGTGAACGTCTTCGGTCCGCGATCGGGCAGCCCGGCGCCGGCGAAGATCTCCTTGTTGTAGTAGAAGAGCGGTGTTGAACGAGCCCAGGGCAGCCAGTAGACCTGGTCTCGAATGGTGCCCTCGGCCAGGAACCTCGGGTGGAAGGCGTCGGGGCCGAAGCCGGCGTCGAAGTAGCCGTTCAGCGGTTCCAGCGTCTCGGCGAGGAAGTAGCGGTTCCAGTTCACATCGCTGAGCGTGACGATGTCGGGAACCTGCGACACGGCGAAGCTGGCGGCCAGCTTGGAATCGAGCGGGGAGTATCCGGGAAACACCTGGATCTCGCAGAAGATGTCCTGCTGCGAACCGTTGAACCCGTCGATGACCGACTGCAGAATCTTGGCGTTGGCGGAGGTGAACGCGCTCCACAGCACGACCCGCTCGCGGCGGGCGAACTGCGGCGGCACCTCCCCGCTCACCTGGGCGTAGACGCCTTCCGAACGGCCGACGCAGCCGGTCAGCGCCAGGCTGGCCGCGGCCGCGGTGGCACCGGTCAGGAGTCGGCGGCGGCTGAGACTGGTCCCGGTCACACTGGTTCCTTTCTGATCGACCCGGATCGCAGGTACGTGGTAATCACCGGCGAACCACGCCGCCGGCCAGACCGGCGACGATGTAGCGCTGTGCCAGCAGGAAGACGATCGCCATCGGCAGGATGACGAACAGGGTTCCGGCCATCAGGGCGCCCCAGTCGTTGATGCCTTCGTTCTCCTTGAGATAGAGCAACCCGATCGGCAGCGTTCGCATGTTGACCGAGTTGGTCGCGATCAGCGGCCAGACGAAGCCGTTCCACTCGTCGATCACGGCGATCAGTCCGACTGTGATGATCGCCGGCCGGGACATCGGCACGATGAACGAGACGATCGTGCGCAGATGCCCGGCGCCGTCCAACTGCGCCGCCTCCAGCACCTCCCGCGGAATCGACCGGAAGAACTGGTAGAGCAGGAAGGTGCCGAACGCCGACGCCACGCCCGGCAGGATCAGGCCCGCATAGGTGTTCACCAGATCCAGATGGCCGATGGTGATGTAGTTCACCAGCAGGGTCACGTGCCCCGGCACCATCAGCGCGCCGATCATGAAGATGAACAGCCAGCGCTTGCCCGGGAACGGCAGGAAGGCGAAGGCGTACGCGGTGGAGATCGCCAGCACCACCTTGAGCACCGTCCCGATCGCGGCCACCACGACCGAGTTGATCAGGAACTGGCCGAACGGCGCCACCGTCCAGGCGTTGACGAAGTTCTCCAGGGTCAGCGATCGCGGGATCAGCCGCAGCGGCCAGCTGTTGATGTCGGCGTCGGTCTTGAACGCCGTGCTGACGAAGAGGTAGAGCGGGATCAGGAAGACCAGGGCCGCGACCACCAGGGCGACCACGCTCCACCAGCGCGTACGCCGAGGGCCGGACGAACTGTGCGGGGTGACCTCGGTTGTCACCGCGTTCGGCATGACCGTCATCAGTAGTGCACCCGCCGCTCGACGAATCGGAACTGCAATACGGTGATCACCATCAGCACCACGAACATGATCATGGAAGCCGCGCTCGAGACGCCGACGTTGCTCCGGTTGAACGCCTCGTCGTAGATGAACCAGCTCAACGTGGTGGTGGCGCCGGCGGGCCCGCCCTTGGTCATCATGGCGATCACGTCGAAGGACTGGAAGGCGGAGATCGTCTGGGTGATCACCAGGAAGAAGGTGGTGGGGGAGAGGAGCGGGAAGATCACCCGCCGGAACTGCGTCCACCGGCCGGCGCCATCGATACTGGCCGCTTCCAGCACCTCGGCCGGAATCTGCTGGATGCCCACCAGGTAGACGATCGCGACGAAGCCGAGACCCTTCCAGATGGAGACGATGATCAACGCCCACAGCGCCCAGGAGCTGTCGGTCGTCCAGGACGGCGAGTCCGCTCCGAACGCGTTGAACAGCAGCCGGCTGAGGCCGTGATGGGGATCGAAGATCAGCAGCCAGATGGTCGCGATCGCCGCCCCGGACAGGACGTGCGGGGAGAAGGCGAGCGTCTGCACCGCGGTGGTGCCCCGGATGCGCCGCGAGAACAGCAGCGCCAGCGCCAGGCCGAGCACCAAGGTCACGACAACGACGACGACCACCCACACCAGCGTGCGGAACAGGACCTCGGGGAAAGTCCAGCTGCTGAACAGAGCCTCGTAGTTGAGCAGGCCGGCCCAGTCGGCGCGCGGCGAGATGAAGTCCCAGCTGGTGAAGCTCAGATAGATGTTCTCGATGATCGGCCAGTAGGAGAACACGGCGATCAACGCCAGGTTGGGTAGCGCGAACGCGGCGAACAGCAGGTACCCGCGCCGTCGCCGGCGTATCGCACCGATTGACCGTTCGGAGGCCGTTCCCCCGGCATTGGCCTGCCGGCGGGCGCCGATCGACAGAGCTGATCTCGAACCGAGATCGCTTGCTCCACTGCTCACGGGCTACCACCCATCCGCATCGACGATGAACGCTGGTGACTTTACTGGTGGTCCCACGCTCAACTCTGGTCAGAAGATGGCAAATCTGTGATTATTGCGCGAACGTTTCAACCATATGTGCGAGGGCGTAAATCAGGATGTCCAGCTCGTTTCAGGGCCGTGCCTTCGACCGTCAGCAGCGGATCCTCGGCTATGTCCGCAACGAAGGTCGTGCGGTCGTCTCCGAGATCGCCGACCTGTTCGCGATTTCGCCCGTGACGCTGCGCCGGGATCTGCGCGCGCTCGAGGCGCAGCGGCTGATCGTCCGGTCGTACGGCGCCTTTTACCCCACTGACATCGGCCGCTACGAGACGCCGGTGGAAAACCGGCACAAAGCCCCCACCGAGGAGCGGCTGGCGATCGCCGAAGCCGCGGTCGCCCTGATGGCCGACGTCGGCACGGTGCTTCTCGACGAGGGTGCGCTGCCGGAGGATCTGGTGGGGCCGATGCGCAGGCTGCAGCGGATGACTGTAGTGACCCGATCTCTGACCGTTGCTGCCGAACTCGGACGTCATACTGATCACGATGTGATCATTGTCGGCGGCCGGCTGCGGCCGGCGACCATGGGCACGGTCGACCGGTGGGCGACGGCGATGCTCGCCGAGCTGAATGTCGACCTGGCGTTCATGGGCGCCAACGGGGTGTCGATCGACCGCGGGCTGACGACTCCTGACCCGTCCGTGGCGCAGGCCAAGACGGCGGCGATGCAGGCGGCCCGCCAGTCCGTGCTGCTGTGCGAGCACACCCGATTCGGGGTGACCAGCTTCGCCAAGTTCGCCGACGTCGGGGAGTTGGCCTGGGTCGTCACCGGCAAACAGCTGTCCCGATCGTCCGCGCAGCGCTACGGCGCAGCCGGCGCCAGAGTGCTCCGCGTCTGATACTGCGGCGATCTTTGTGAACTGCCTGCGACTACCGTGCCGCGTTCTTTCGCTGGACCGGCCATCGATCGCTCGGAGCCTTCGCGCCGCTCTCCTCGCGCAGCATCCGGTACAGGGCGTCCGCGGTGCGCAGGAAACCGTGACGATCGGTCTCGGGCAGCCGGGCGAGCAGTTGCTCCTCGTTGGACTGGATCTCGGCCCGCACCGCTCGGCGCACCGCGCGACCCTCGCCGGTGATGGCGAGGATCCGCGCACGGCGGTCGAGGGGATCGGGGTCGCGGGTGATCAGTCCGGCCGCCTGGAGCTGGTCGAGGGTGCCGATGATGCGGGTCTTGTCGGCGCCGATCGCCTCGGCGAGCGCGACTTGCGTACGGATCGAACCGTCGTCCAGGGCTCCGAGCACCACGTAGCCCCACATGGAGACTCCATGTGCCTCCAGGACGGGCAACTCCGCGGCGATGAGGGACTGCACGAGCGGATTCAGCATCTCGGCGAGGTCGCGGCGGCCCGTCATGAGCTCACGATACCTGTTTGACAGATAATAGGCATCCGCAGACGATAGGCACATGCCTACGAATTGGATCGAACTGGACTCACAGGCCGTACAGGTCAGCGTCGAGCTGGCGGCTCGCGTACGGGCCGCCGACCTGTCGCGACCGACGCCCTGCGCGGGATGGACCGTGGACGACCTGCTCGCGCACATGACCGCCCAGCACTACGGCTTCGCGGCGGCCTCCAGAGGCGACGGTGATCTCGCCCGATGGAAGCCGCGCCCTCTTCGGCAGGACCCCGTCGGCAGCTATCGGGCCTCGGCCGACCATGTGCTGTCGGCTTTCGCCGCCGACGGCGTGCTCGACCAGGTCTTCCCGCTGCCCGAGCTCGGACGTTCCGTGCCCGGGGCGCAGGGGGTCAGCTTCCACTTCATCGACTACGTGGTCCACTCCTGGGATCTCGCCAAGGCTTTGGGCGTCGAGGTCGAGTTCGCGCCGGAACTGCTGGAGGCCGGCCTCGCCGTGGCGACGGCCGTACCCGATGGCAAGGCGCGCCTCGCGCCCGGAGCGTCCTTCGCGCCGGCGCTCGCGTGGACTGGCGGGTCACGCCTGGACGAGATCGTCGCCATCCTGGGCCGCTCTCCACGCTGGCCCGAGATAGATTGATCCGTGAACCACCAGCTCATCCGGCAGGTCGCCTACGCCGAAGCGCCCTCTCCGGATCTCGACGGTGAGACGGTCGACTCGTTCTCGGCCAGGGGTGACGAGTTGCGAGGCTCGGCGTACTCCAGGGCGATCCGCGGAACGGCGGGCAGCCCCGTCGCTACCTCGCCGTGTCCAGCCTGGCACGCTGTTCGGGGGCCAAGTCGAGGTCGACCGCGGCCAGGCTCTCGTCCAGCTGAGCCACCGAGGACGCGCCCACCAGCGGGATCACCTGGACGTCCCCGCCGATCAGCCAGGCCAGCACGACCTGGTTGACGGTGGCTCCCGTCTCTTCTGCCACCTCTCGCAGGGCCGCCAGGCGCGCAGGCGTGCCTGGATGGTCGAATTCGGCGTCCAACGGCCTGTCCTGGCGGGTGTACGCGCCGACCAGCAGCGGGGAGTAGGCCACCAGGGTGAGGCCGGGCTCCTCCCGCACGTAGGTGAGCAGGTCGCCACCGACACCACTCGGCGTTCCGTCCGGGGAGAACACGCTGGGCAGGTCGGTACGCGGTCGCAGGTAACTGTGGCGATACTGCAGAACCTCGTAGCCGGGCAGGCCGGCCGACGCGGCCAGAGCGCGGGCGCGTTCCACCCGCCAGGCCCAGTGGTTGCTGACCCCCAGGAGCCCGACGGCTCCCTCGGCGACCAGGTCGGCGAAGCCCTCCACGGTATCCTGCAACGGCACCCGCGGGTCCTCGATGTGGGCGTACAGCACGCCCAGCTTGTCCATGCCGAGCCGCTCACGGCTGCGTTCCGACTGTTCACGGATCACCTTGGCCGACAGCCCTTCGGGGTTGTCGGTGAAGCTGGTGCCGGGGGCCAGCGGCCGGGCACCCAGCTTGGTGGCGATGACGATCTCGTCCCCGACACCACGGCTGCGCCGCCACCGCCCGAGCAGCGCCTCACTCTCCCCGCCCTGACCGCCGTTGGCCCAGAAGGCGTAGTTGTTGGACGTGTCGATGAAGGTGCCACCGGCCTCGACATAACGATCCAGGATCGCCAGCGACGTCGCCTCATCGGTGGACGTACCGAACCGCATCGCCCCCAGACTCAGCACGCTCACTTCACGACGCGTCGTCGGATCCGTCCCGATCACCCGATACCTCATGCGCTGCTCCTTCCGCTGCCGTGTTCGGCGAGAGTCTGCATCCTGGAGCGCACTCCAGAGCAACCACCGGTTCGCCGACGCCGGCCGTTGCTGTCCGCGCCGGTCACCAATGCCGCCTCGACCAGTCGCATGCACGGCGATGCCGAGCAGGCGGCGGCCGGCTCAGGAATCGCCTGGACGTGCCTGCGCCCGGGCGCCTTCGCCACCGACACGATGCGGCGGGCGGCCGCCGGCCCTGGCGCCGGACGGTGTTCGATACCCAGCCCCCGAATACCGTCCGGAGGTCGCCGCTGCGTCCGTCGAGCAAGGGTTCGCCCGACCTGACCCCACTCGGTGGCTGCCCCGTGGAGTATCTGGAGCTCGATGTGGAGTCGCCCGGCCTGACGGCGCCGGCCCGGAACCGGGAGTTGTGTTCGCTGTCGGTCACCTGCGTGCTGGCTCCGCTCCGTACGGCGCCGAACCTGTGGGCGCTGGACATCGCGGCGGCATCCGTCGCCGACATCTAAACCGATGGTTCTTCCGGATCGGTCAGCCCGTCGATTCGGGCACGGAGTGCGTCGGCGTCCCCGGGGGCGAGTTCGACGACGAGGTCGAGTGCATGGCGGAGGGCGGCGCGGCCCTCGTCCAGCCGGCCCGCCGCCAGCTGCGCCTCGCCCAGCCGCCGCAGGGTCCGCGCGCCGAGTGCGCGCTTGCCGCGCTGGCGCCACGCGAGAGATCGGCGGTAGTAGGAGATCGCCTCCTCGTACTGACCGAGCAGGTGGTGGATGTGGCCCAAGCTGTCGAGGGTGGCGGACTCGCCGGGCAGATCGTTCAGCTCGCGGTGGATGGCCAGGGCCTCTTGGCAGCGGCGCAGTGCCTCCTCGTACGCTCCGCGCTGGGCGTGGAACCAGCCGATGTTGTTCAGGGCCCTGCCCTCGCCCGCGCGGTCGCCGGCCGCCTGGTAGAACTGGAGCGCCAGCACGCTCAGGTCCAGCCCTTCCCCGTACTGGCCGCGACGGTCCTTCAGAACGCTGCGATAGATGAGGCAGAGCGCCTGACCAACGTGATCACGCAGCCCGCCGAACAGGTCGAGCGCCTCGCGCAGGTGGGATTCGCTCGTTTCGTCCTGGCCCAGCCGGATGAGGGCCTGGGCGAGCCCGACGTGGGCATGGGCCTGCGCGGCGGGGTCGTTCAGCCGCGCCGCCGCCTCGAGCGCGATGTGATGCATGGCGACCTGGTCATCGGAGCGCCCCTCTTGGGACAGGAAGCCCCAGCAGGCGCCGGCCAGTTGCCAGGCGTGCCTGTCGAACCCGAGCCGCGCGGCGTGCCGGATGGCTGCCAGGAGCGTCCGGTGCTCGCGGGCGAACCAGGCCTCGCTCTGCGCGCGGTCGGTGATGCGCTCCAGGACCACACCGGGCCGCGGCGGCGCCGGGGTCAGGGGCACGCGGTGGTACAGGTCCAGGAGCCTGTCGCCGAGGTGGGCGCTGTGCAGGTAGTGGTCGAGGAGCCGGTGCAGCGCCTCGTGGCGCTCCGCCTCGGAGTCGTGCTGGCGGGTCAGCTCCTCGGCATAGGCCTGGAGCAGGTCGTGCCAGCCGTAACGCCCCGGGGAGCGCTCCGTCGCCATGTTCGCCCGGGCGAGCTCGGTCAGCAGGCGGCGGGCGTGCCGTACCGGGATCCCGGCCAGGCTGGCCGCCGCGGTGGTGCAGATCTCGGGCGTCGGCAAGAGGCCGCGTAGGCGGAACAGGCGTGCGGCGTCGGGGGACAGCGCGCGGTAGGACCAGGAGAAGACGATACGCATGTTCGTCGAGGCGTCGCCGCCGTCGAAGGCGTCCAGACCGTCGCCCCGTCCGCCGTCAGCGCGATCGTCGTCACCGTCGTCATCGGTGGCCCCGTGGAGGCCCGAGATCAGGGTGCCCAGAGGGAACGCCGGGCGAGTGTGGGCGCGGGCGGCCACGATCGCCAGGGCCAGCGGCAGCCCGGCGCACCGGGAGACGATGTCGTCGACCGCCCGCGGCTCGGCGCCCACCTTCGCCACACCAAGCCGGCGCGTCAGGAGCTCGCGGGAGTGCTCGGGTGAGAACAGCCCGAGCGACAACGTGTTGGCGCCCTCAGCCGCGACCAGGCCGATCAGCTCGACGCGGCTGGTGACCAGTGCCAGGCAGCCGGGCGCGTTCGGCAGCAGCGGCCGGGCCTGGTCGGTATCGAGGGCGTTGTCGAGCAGGATCAGCTGTCCGCTGCTGTCACGCGCTCTCGTGGGCACTTCGGTTGCGACCCCGACCGACCGGTAGGTAGGCTCCCCTCAGAGCCGACCGACCGGTCGGGCGAGAGGGGGCATGGTGAAAGACATCGACATCCAGGGAACCGCTGCCGAAGGCTTCGAGCCGGTGATGCACGCCTTCCAGCGCAATTTCGCCCAAGGCGCCGAGGTGGGCGCAGGGCTGGCCGTCTATCAGAGCGGCGAGCCGGTCGTGGACCTGTGGGGCGGCGACGCCGACTCCGACACCCACCGTCCGTGGAAACACGACACGATCGCGGTCCTGGCCTCGACCACCAAGACCTTCGCGGCGGGGGCGTTGCTGCTGCTGGTCGAGCGTGGTCAGGTGGACCTGGACGCGCCGGTGGCACGTTACTGGCCGGAGTTCGCCCAGAACGGCAAGGGTGAGATCACCGTCCGGGTGCTGCTCAGCCACCGCGCGGGGCTGCCGTCCATGGAGGCCAGGCCGGTCACCTGGGAGGACCTCCGCGACTGGACGCCGATCACCGATACCCTGGCGGCCGCGGCGCCCGAATGGCCGCCCGGCGCGGCGCACGGCTACCACGGCGTGACGTTCGGCCATCTGACCGGAGAGATCGTCAGGCGGGTTTCGGGGACGAGTCTGGGCGAGTTCTTCGCCCGCGAGATCGCCGCGCCACTCGGCGGCCTCGACTGCTACATCCGCGTGCCCGACGCCGAGCTGTCCCGGATGGCCGTCATGGTGGTCCCCGACGCCGAGCAGATCATGCTGGGGATGGAGGTGCCCGAGCTGGCCGATATGGTCGAGGCGTTGAACGATCCGACCTCGCTGACGTACCGGTCGATGTTCGGCAGCGTCGCCATCGGCTGGGACGCCACCAACGACCCGAGCACCTACCAGGTGGAGAGCCCGTCCATGGACGGCGTCGCCTCCGCCGCGTCGCTGGCCCGCTACTACGCCGCGCTGATCGGCGAGGTGGACGGCGTCCGGCTGCTCGGCCCTGGGCTCATGGAGCAGGTGCGGCACTCCTACGGCGACGGCATCGACGAGATCCTGCAGGTGCGCACCTCGTGGGGGCTGGGCTTCGCGCTGCCCGGCGGCCCGATGTGGCCGGCGTCGGAGAAGATCACGGGCCTGTTCGGGCACAGCGGCGCCAGCGGGTCGTTCGCCTTCGCCGACCCCGAGCGTGGCCTGGCCTTCGCCTACGTTCCCAACCGTGGTTCCGAGCTGCTCGAAGGTGGCGACTTCCGGGTCCGCGGCCTGATCGAGGCGCTGTACGAAGGCAGGCTCTGACCATGCTGGAACCGCGGTTCTCCGCCGTCGGCGAGGCGTTCGAACAGATCATCGGCAAGGGCCATGACCGTGGCGCGGCGCTGTGTGTCTACCATCGCGGCGTCCCCGTCGTGGACATCTGGGCGGGCACCGCCGACATCAAGACGCGCCGGCCATGGGACGCCGACACGATTGCCCCGATCACCGGCGCCACCAAGGGACTGCTGGCCATCGCCGTGCTGCTCCTGCTCCAGGACGGCACGCTCAGCCTGGACACGCCCGTGGCGGAGTGCTGGCCCGAGTTCGCCGCTGAAGGCAAGCGGGACATCACCGTGAGATGGCTGCTGTCGCACCGCGCCGGAATCCCGGCACTCGACAAGCCGATCTCCTCGCGCGTCCTGATCGCCGGAGACAGCCCGGCCGACGCGCTCGCCGCACAGCCCCCCGCCTGGCAGCCCGGCACCGCGCACGGCTACCACCCGAGCACCGGCGCCTGGATCCTGCAGGAGCTCGTGCGCCGGGTCAGCGGGCGCACCATCGGCGAAGTCCTGTCAGGAGTGGCGGGCAAAGACGTGTTCGTCGGACTTGGCGAGGGCGAGGCCGGACGCCTGGCGCCGCTGATCTTTCCCATCGTCGAACTGATGCGGGCACGGCCCAAGGAGCCCGAGTTCGCCGAATTCAGCAAGGCGGTGTTCGCCTCCAAAACCCTGCTGGCCCGATCGCTCAACACCCTGTCCATGTCGAGGACCGACCAGTTCAACGACCCCGCCTTCCTGGCCGTCGGAGAGCCGTCGATGAGCGGCGTGGCCGGCGCCTCCGGCCTCGCCAGGCTGTACGCGTCGCTGATCGGCGAAGTCGACGGGCACCGGTTGATCGACCCCGATCTGCTCGACGCCGCCGTACACGAAGAATCCCACGGCCACGACCACGTCCTGCTCGTCAACACCCGGTTCGGCCTGGGTTTCATGCTGCCCGGCGGGCCGCTGTGGCCGGGCGAGACCCGCACCCAGTTCGGGCACGGCGGCACCAGCGGCAGCCTCGCCTTCGCCGACCCCGCACATGATCTGGCGTTCGCGTACGTTCCCAACCGCATGTCCGGCTACATCGAAGGGGCGGACGCCAACGCCAGGCGACTGACGGCGGCGGTGTACGAAGCGCTCCCGTGATCATCCATCGAGGCCGAGCCCGACTCCACCGCCACGTCGGGCTCCGGCCGCCCATGGCGATGACGGGCGCCGCCGCGTCTTGAGCAGCCTGCCAACCGACCGATAGGTAGGCTGGTAGGCTGTGACCGCTGAACATCGAAAGTGGAGGATCACCGTTGTCTCGTCACGAGCCGGGCGACACCCGAAGCCGCATCATCGAGACAGCACGGGAGCTGTTCAGCACGCAAACCTATCGCGCGGCCTCCATGCGCGACATCGCGGAACGGGTCGGCATCACCAAGCCCACGCTCTATCACCATTTCCGCAGCAAGAGCGAGATCTTGGCAAACTTGATCGGCCCGCCGATCGCCCAGCTCGAAGCCGCGGTCGAGGACGCGGCCGTTCGCCCCACCCAGATCGAGATCAGGCATCAGGTGCTGGGCGGTTGCCTGGACGTCATGCTCGCTCACCGCGAGACCATGGCCCTGCTCCTGCGCGACGCCTCGGTCTACAGCGACGAGACGACCGAAGTCATGTCACGCATGGTCACCATCGTGAACCGGGCCATCGAGTTGCTCGCCGGGCCCGATCCCGACTGGCGCCGACGTGTCCGTGCGGCCCAGGCGTTCGCGGCTGCCACCGACCCTGTCAGCCAGTTCGCGGACGTGCCTGTGGACGACCTGCGTACCGAGCTCCTTCGCGGTGCCAGCGCTGTTCTCGACCCCGAACCGATCGGCGAGCCCATCGGCGACCGAGCAGGCCAGGCTGGACTTGCCCGTCCCCGGGCGGCCAATGACCAGCAGCGGACCGCGTAGGCACAACGCCGCGTTGACCTGCTCAACGGCTCTGCAGTTGCTCGACCGCGTGGACGAGGGGGGCGAGTTCGGGTGCGGCGGCTGCAGCTTCGAGGGCCTCGCGCAGGGCCGTGTTGTTGGTGGGACGGGCTTCCTCCAGCAGGCGACTGCCCTTGTCGGTGATGTCGGTGTAGATGCCGCGCCGGTCGGTGGGGCACAGGTAGCGGGAGAGCAGGCCGCGGTTCTCCAGCCGGGCGACCAGGCGGGTGGTCGCGCTCTGGCTGAGGACGACGGAGTCGGCGACCTGGCGCATCTGCAGGTGGCCGCCCTCGCCCTCATGCTGCCGGCTGAGGACGTCGAGCAAGGAGTACTCACGTGCGCTCAGGTCGTGTGCGGCCTGGAGCGCGCGTTCGATGCTGCTCTCGATGCGCCCGTGCAGTAGCGAGAGCGCAGACCAGCTGTGGGCGAGGGCGGTCATCGCAGGGTCTGTGGCGGTCATTTCGGCTTCCTCGGTCCGGGCGGTCGACTTGGGCGCACCCCTTGGTGATGTACGACAGTATACCCGCGTTTGCAATATGAGGCGTATGCAATTATTGTACGTGCCGGTAAGGCGCTTGTGCGCTACCTCATCGTCTGCATCGTAAGGACACATGTCATGCCGCTCGCACTGCTGGCTCTGGCCATCGGGGCCTTCGGGATCGGTACCACCGAATTCGTGATCATGGGGCTGCTGCCTCAGGTCGCAGGCGACCTCGGAGTCTCCGTGCCGACGGCCGGCCTGCTCGTCACCGGCTATGCGCTCGGCGTCATGATCGGGGCGCCGATCATGACAGTTCTCGGTACCAGGATCTCCCGCAAGAACATGCTCATGCTGCTCATGGGCCTGTTCATCGTGGGGAACGTCATCTCCGCCGTGGCTCCGGTCTTCGCCGCCATGCTCGTCGGCCGGGTCGTGGTCTCGCTGGCCCATGGCGCCTTCTTCGGCATCGGCTCCGTGGCCGCCGCCGAGCTGGTGGCGCCGGAGAAGAAGGCCGGGGCGATCTCCCTGATGTTCACCGGGCTGACCGTGGCGAACGTGGTCGGCGTCCCGCTGGGCACGTTCGTCGGCCAGGGCGCGGGCTGGCGCGTCACCTTCCTGATCGTCGCGGGGCTCGGTGTCGTCGGCCTGGCCGGTGTCGCCAAGCTGGTCCCGAACCTCCCCAAGCCCGAGGGCGTACAGCTGCGGCAGGAGGTGGCGGCGCTCATAAACCCCCAGGTGCTGCTGGCCATGGCGATGACTGTGCTCGGCTTCGGAGGTGTCTTCGCCGCGATCACCTATATCGCGCCGATGATGACCGAGGTCAGCGGCTACGCGGACTCCTCCGTCACCTGGTTGATGGTGCTCTTCGGACTGGGCATGGTGGCTGGGAACCTCATCGGAGGACGGTTCGCCGACCGCCGGCTCATGCCGATGCTCTTCACGGCCCTGGGCGGTCTCGCGGTCGTCCTGGCGCTGTTCACCGTCTTCGCGCCGAACAAGGCCGTGGCGGCCGTGGCCGTCTTCCTCATCGGCGCGCTGGGCTTCGCCACCGTCCCCCCGCTCCAGAAGCGGGTCCTGGACTTCGCGCACGACGCCCCCACTCTGGCGTCGGCCGCCAACATCGGCGCCTTCAACCTGGGCAACGCCCTCTCCGCCTGGCTCGGCGGCATCGTGATCTCCGCCGGGTACGGCTACACAGCCCCCAACGCCGTGGGCGCGGTGCTCGCCGCCGCCGCTCTCGTCCTCGCGTTCGCCTCGCAGCGCCTGGAGCACCGCTCTGGGCCCGTCGCTGCCAGGTCGCAGCGGCCTGCCACCGGGCGGGCGGACACGCCGGCCGCTGAAGTCGTCCACCACTGACCCCCGGCGCGCCGCTGCGGCAGAGCGCCCTCCAGCAAGGAAAGTGACTCTTGGCCGCCTGGAAGGCGAGAGATCCGCGTTCACGCGAAACCCGTCGCCTTTCTCTCCGCCCTCCCGCCTCTCTTACGCACCCAGCGCGAGAAAGAACATCCCAGAAAGAACATCCACCATGACGTCGATTCCAAATGTGACGCTGAACAACGATGTCGCGATGCCGCAGCTTGGCTTCGGTGTCTTCCAGGTCCCCGACGACGAGACCACCGCCGCGGTCAGCAGCGCCCTGAAGGCCGGCTACCGCAGCATCGACACCGCCGCCGTCTACGGCAACGAACGCGGAGTCGGCCGCGCGCTGGCCGCCTCCGGCATCCCTCGCGAGGAGCTGTTCGTCACAACCAAGCTGTGGAACGACGACCAAGGCTACGATGCGACCCTCGCGGCCTTCGACACCTCCCTGGAGAAGCTCGGGCTGGACCACGTCGACCTCTACCTGATCCACTGGCCCACTCCGGCCCGTGACCGGTACCTCGACACCTGGCGCGCCTTCGAAAAGCTGCTCGCCGACGGCCGGACCCGCGCGATCGGCGTGTCCAACTTCCAGGTGCCCCACCTCCAGCGCCTGCTGGAGCACACCGGCATCACCCCGGCGGTCAACCAGGTCGAGCTGCACCCGGCCCTCCAGCAGAGCGAGCTGCGTGCCTTCCACGCGGAGCACCGCATCGCCACCGAGGCATGGAGCCCGCTGGCGCAGGGCGCCGTTCTCGGAGCCCAGGCCATCGTGGACATCGCCGGTAAGTACGGCGTCAGCCCCGCCCAGGTGGTGCTGCGCTGGCACCTCCAAACCGGCAATGTGGTCATCCCCAAGTCGGTCACCCCGGAGCGCATCCGACAGAACCTCGACGTCTTCGGCTTTGAGCTGAGCGACGATGCCATCGCCGCGATCACCGGCCTCGACACCGGCACGCGCACGGGCCCGGACCCCGACAGCCTCAACTGATTCGCCGACATCCGCCCCCACTGATCACACAGATTCAGTCACCGGGGTGGCAGCGGATCAAGATCCGCTGCCACCCCGGCAGGCAACGCCGCGCGGGGTCAACGTCCTCGGGCATTTCCGGCGTGACCCCGCCGCCGAAGATCGACGCCGTTACTTTCCGTAGTCGAACGGGCATGGACCGATACAGAGCGTCACGTATAATATTGTTTGCGCGTTCTATCGGCGTTTGCATTTATCGGCGCATGCAAGTAATTTTGGTTGGGCAAGCCCGCTGACGACGCACGAAAGCGCCGTCCGGCCAGGAACCAAGGAAAAGAAGACGCTTCTCATGAGCCTCACCAAGCTGCTGCCCGGTCGTCTCGGATTCGGTACCGCACCGCTGGGCAACATGTTCCGTGCGATCCCGGAGGAGGAGGCCCAGGCGACGCTGTGGGCCGCCTGGGACCAGGGGATCCGCTACTTCGACACCGCTCCGTTCTACGGCGCGGGCCTCGCCGAGATCCGTCTCGGGGAGATGCTCACCCAGCACCCGCGGGACTCCTTCCTCCTGTCGACGAAGGTCGGCCGGATCATTCACGACGAGAGCGAGGCCCCCTCCGGCCGCGACCTCGGCGAGAAGGGCGGCCTGTTCGAACACGGTCGGCCGAACAAGATGACCGACGACTACTCGGCCGACGCCACGAAGCGCTCGATCGAGGACAGCCTCCAGCGCCTGAACACCGACCGGCTGGACATCGTCTGGGTGCACGACATCGCCCAGGACTTCCACGGCGACCGTTGGCTGGCCCAGTTCGAGACCGCCCGCACAGGCGCATTCCGCGTCCTGGACGACCTGCGTGACCAGGGCGTCATCAAGGCGTGGGGGCTCGGCGTCAACCGCGTCGAGCCGATCGAGCTGACCCTCGCCCTGGACGAGCCCCGCCCTGACGGCTTCCTGCTCGCAGGCCGCTACACCCTCCTCGACCACCGCCAGGCACTGCAGCGGCTCCTGCCCGCCGCCCAGGAGCAGGGCGTCGACATGGTCGTCGGCGGCCCCTACAGCTCCGGCGTCCTCGTCGGCGGCACCCACTTCGAGTACCAGCAGGCCCCGGCCGGCATCGTGGAGAAGGTCCGGCACATCACAGGCCTCGCCGAGCGGTACGGCGTGACCATCAAGGCGGCGGCGCTCCAGTTCTCCCTGGCCCACCCTGCCGCCGCGGCGGTCATCCCCGGCGCCACCCGCCCCTCGCGCATCTCCGAGGACCTGGCAGCCCTGCGGGAGGAGATCCCCGCCGGCTTCTGGGACGAACTCCGAGCAGCCGGCCTGCTCGACCCTGCCGCGCCGCTTCCGACCGGCGCCTGAACCACCCGCGCCGCGGCACCATCAACCACCCGGTACACAACAAGGACACAGGTCATGGCAACCACTTCAGTCAACCGGACCGTCCCGGCCGCCCCGGAAGACGTCTGGGAACTCATAGGCGGCTTTCATGCCCTGCCGGACTGGCTCCCCTATATAGCGGAGAGCACCCTCCAGCAGGGCGGCCGCGTCCGCAGTCTCCGCAACAGCGACGGCGACGTGATCGTTGAACGACTGACGGCCTACAGCGAAGCGGAGCGCTCGTACAGCTACACCATCCTCCGGGCGCCCTTCCCCGTCACCGCCTACCTCTCCACTCTGCGGGTCTTCGCCCTGCCTGGCCGCCCGGACGCCGCCGAGGTCCAGTGGAGCGGACGCTTCGTACCCGATGGCGTAAGCGACGCGGAAGCGGAAGCACTGTTCTCCGGCATCTACCGCGAGGGCCTCGATGCCCTGCACGCCACGCTCACAGCGCGACAGTAGTGCGCCCGCCGATAATTACATCCGCCCAGGTCATGACTCTGCGAGGGATTCGCGTGGCGGCGCCAGCTTTGGCCACTCAGGAGACGGAACCAAGTGCGGCAGGATGATCGGCCGTGCTCCTCCGCCTGGCCTGCCTCACCATCACCAACACCTTCGCCGCGCTCCTGACCTCGCTGCCCCGCAAGGTCCAACGCGGGCTGCGGGTTCTCGTCCGGCCGGACACCGTTCTGCGCCGGCACCGGCGCCGTGCTGCTGTGGCCCGCCCGGGCCACAGCTGATCGGCTGGGGCATGGACCCCGGCGACGGCGGCGCCGACCAGGCCGACTGCCACACCTGGAACCTTCGCCGCGGGCAGTTGCGTATCTTGGGTATGAGACGGCGCGACGACGACGCCGTGGTTCGAGTACTGGCTCGCGACGCCGGACGAACTCGCAGCCGCCGTCGCCGAGTCGGCGTGGACCCTGGAGGTTCTGGAGCGCGACCCGGCAGGCCCCGGCTACATCGCCCGCCTGCGCTGCCGAATGCTCCCGGACGCCAAGGTGCCGCGCCCGCACCGCGGGTGCTTCACGCGGGCGGGCCCGCCTTCACGCGCTGCACCAGCCGTTCCACCGACCCCCGGTAGCCGTGGAGGTGCTCCAGCCACCACGTGGCGCCCGCCTCGGCGTAGGCCCGCACCGGCGAGCCCGGCTCGCTCACTCCGATGACCGCCACGTCGAGATCGCCTGCGGTGGCCCGGTGCCGGTGCAGCTCGCTGACCTGAGCGGCCAGAGAGTCGGGGGAGAGCGTCATGCGGCCCTCCTGGTCGTCGCCGGCGACGATCCAGCCATCCCAGCGGGCGGCCCGCCGAAGGGCGCCTGCGGCCGTGCCGCCGACCCACACCGGGACCCGGGGCCGCTGGACCGGCAGCGGCGCGAGCCGCACCCCGTCCACGCTGTAATGAGCGCCCCGGTGATGGACCTCGTCACCGGACCAGAGCGAGGTCATCACGTCGAGTGCCTCATCAAGCACCGCCCCGCCGGGACGCGTTGAGCCGAAGGCGGTGAACTCCTCCCTCACGCCGCCCAGCCCCGCTCCCAAGATCACGCGGCCGCCGCTCAGCCTGTCGAGCGTCGCCACGGTCTGGGCCAGGATCTCCGGGCGATGACGGGCCACGGCCGTCACCGCCGTGCCCAGCCTGATACGCGAGGTCGCCTGGGCCGCAGCGGCCAGCGCCACCCACGGGTCCGCCGACGGTGTGCCCCAGGCGAAGGCCAGATGATCCCACACCAGCACGGCGTCCCATCCGGCCGCCTCGGCCTCCCTGGCGAGAGTGACCAGGCGCGCTGGCTCCGCGAGTTCACCGAGGATCGCGACGTCGATGCCGTAACGCATGCCCACACCCAAGCACCCGGCACCGACACTTCCGTCATCAGACTTGACCTCAGCGATGACACCGCCATCACGCCCGCGGCCACGATGCAGGTGAGCGAGGCGGTAGCCGTCCTCCTGCGGGACCTGTCCAAGCAGGACAGGCAAGCCCTCGGCCGTCATCCCGAAATTGTTGATGGGCGGACCCGAGGTGCCTTGACGTGGGAGCAATGGCCCTGCCCCTGTCTTCGGCTCTTGATTGCACTTGATGTGACCACTCGGCTGGTCTGCGTACCTAATGTTCCTGTTGTCTGGGTCTGTTGTTGCTCGGCTCGTACGTTGCTTTTGAGGCGGGACTGGAGGTAGGCGATGTCGGGCAGCAACGATAGGCGTTGCGTGGTGTACAAGCGGTGCGGATGCAGCGACGAGGTCAGCGGCAGGAGGCTGGGTGGCCGTTGCGGCCGGTTGGCCGAGGTGGGGGCATGGGAGCTGGTATTCGCGGTTCAGGTTGTGGGGGTGTCGGGTCGGCGGGAGCGGGTGCGGCGCGGTGGGTTCGCGAGTGCGGGGGCGGCGCGGTCGGCGGGCCGTGAACTGCTGACGGCGGAGGTGGACGGGCCGCTTTCTGCTGGGCGCACGGTGGGGCAGTGGTTGTGGTACTGGTTGTCGGTGGTGGAGGCGCGGTTGCGGCCGACCACGCACCGGGGCTACCGGGATAACGTGCGGCTGCATCTGATCCCGTTCCTGGGTCGGGTCAGGCTTGCGGAGTTGTCGCGGCGGGACGTGACGCGGATGTTCGTGGCGCTGGGGCGGCGGCGGAATGCAGCGCCGGCTGCCGGGGGAGCGGTGGTCACCGACCAGCCCGATCTTCACCCTGGGGAGCGGAGCGCCGGTGCAGCCGAGCTATCTCACCCAGCGCTTCCACAAGCTGGTGGCGGCTTCGGCGTCATCAACGTCGTCGAGGCGGAACTGGCCAAGCTCGACACCCGCGGCCGGCGGCCGTTCCGGCCCGCGTAGCTCTGCGAGCTGGGGCTGACACCCCTGAGCGGTTGCGGCACGCTGACCGCCGGGCGCGGCCGTGGCGATGATCCGCGAGCCGCTTGCGGGCCATCACGGTGGGGTATGGCGCCGGGGCTTCCGAGGTTGCCATGTTCACGCCGCAGCGCGATCAATGGCCGCTTCTGGCCTTGCCTTGGCCGACCCATATTGGCGTGGTGGACATGCTCCTACAACGCGCTGAACCGGCGTTTCTCCCCGAGACGACCCGGCGGCAAAGAGCAGGGCGAGCCACCGGGCCGAGATTACGCCTTACTCGAAGACCTCAAGGTGATAGTGCGAGGTGGTGTGGGACCAGTGCGCGCCTTGAATGCCGCGGCACCGCCAATCGCCTCCCAAATTCTTGCCGGCGGCACGGCAGGCATTTTGGCCCGCGGTGGTCAGCGGATAAGACGCGACATACTCCCAGGCGGCCGCCGCGCTCGACGTGGCGTTGGCTGGAGACGAGGCGAACGCGCTGATGGCGACCGCTGACGCCATGGCGGCTGCAGCGGCGGCCATACTCATGATCTTGTTCCTCATGCGGCGACTTTACCCTTTCTCGATCATCCGTGGTTCCAGTCGTTACAGGTTTCTGCTGCGGTGATTTCCGGCAGTCGCGGCGATCAGGTGGCGTGGCCGCGGGCGATGTAGAGGTTCATGCCGGTGAAGTCGAGGGTGATGTTGTAGGGCTTGAAGAAGGGGTGGAAGAAAGCGACCGGTACGTCCAACCCGTTGCGGGTGGCGGCGGCACGTGCCTTCCTGCCGTTTCGGGGGTCCGACGGCGCAGGATCAGCTGCATGATCTTGTTCGCGGTGTCCTCGCTCCGTGTTGGTAGACGGTCAGCGCGGCGCCCACCCCGGCGTCCTGGGCGAAATTGCGCTGAAAGGCGTCCATCACCGGCTCGAAGCCGTTGGCGACTGTCCCGTGAACATCGGTGACGTCCATGATGCTCCTCTGCATCTCACTCGACCGACCGGTAGGTCGGCTACTGGGGCAGCCTATCTACCGGTCGGTCGGGTAGCAACCGGAACGTCGAATGCACATGACCGGGCGGATCAATCAGCCTCGATGTCCGCCTGCGAACCGCTTACCAGGCCGGCCAGGTCGTCTGCATCCTGCACGGCCTTAACGCCCGCCTCACCCCCAACGCGGACCACACCCGGGCAAGCCTGTAGCCGACGAGTGGAAGAGCTGAGGCGACCAAGTCGCTGAGTCGCGGTGCTTCATGGGCGTACTTGTGAGGCAGGCGACCGCGTCCAAGGCGCGCACTGTTCCGTAGGTCGGTGCAAACCACTGGCTGCTGAAACGTGAGCACGGCGAGGGCCGCGTCGACGACTGCGCCTGCCGACAATGTCATCCACTCAGGTCATCCAGCTTGTCCGACTCCTGTCGGCGTGTGCCCGCGCTGTGGGCTCTGGCATGGGGACGATCGCGGCAGAATGATCACTTGTGCTCTTTCGCCTGGCGGCCTATCCGACCGTCACGAATGCCTTCGCCGCGCGCCGATGGGAGATCGGGACAAGGATGTCGAAAATCCTTGCCGGTCGACCGCGCCCCGCCCCTTGCCCGGATCAACGAACGCCACGTCAGCCGACGTCGGCGTGAAGTACCGGATCACGGGACCCCCGGCTGGAACGGCCCCGCCATCGCGGCCGGTCACCGCGCCCTCGGCCAGATCCTCATCGTCGATGCCGACCTGGACCAGCGAACGCCCGCGCCCGCCTGTTCGGTGACGCCCAGTCGTGCTGACCTCGCTGGCCGGCCGTGCCGTCGCCATCTCGGCCCAGCCGGCCTTCGTCATCGGCCGGTGGACGATGCTCGTCTGGCCGGTGGGCCACCTGTCGTTGCGTCTGGCGGCGGAGACCCCAGCCGCAGGACCCGGGTGAAGGCCGACTGACCCGCGGGCCCCGCCCATCTAGCAGGTGATCTTCTGGGTGAGGCCGGTCCTGCTGTCGGTCTTCTCCCCGTCCATCCACACCCGCCAGGTGTAAGTACCGCTGCACTTGGCCGGCAGGGAAACCCTGGTGGTGCTGGCGTGAGGGGCGTACCAGCCGTCGTCGTTCACGGTGTCCCAGCCCCACCAGGCCTTGCGCTGAATCTTGATCTTCATGTCGCCGCAGCCGCTGCCGACCCAGGCACCGTATCCGGTGACCCAGGAAACTCCGGTCTTCTTCACATAGCCGGGCGAAAGGCTGCAGGAGGCGGCGCTGGCGGGGCTGGCCACGGTGAGAAGGCCGGCGGTGAGAGCGAGGGCGACGAAGGTGGCCGATCTGCGCATAGTCGAAAACTCCCCGTTCAGTGATTTCGGCTGACGCGAAGTCATGTTAGGGAGGAGCGGTATGTCGAGGGTATGTCGAGGGCGATGGCGCCGCCCGTCCCGGCGTGGATCATGACGGAGTCACCGGAGATCTTCCAGCGGGACGTCCTGCGCCGCCACGCCCTGCCGGACCAGCTCGAGGACCAGAGCCGGCACTGCGGCGACCCGGCGCCGGTCATGGAGCGGGCCTGGCTGGCCTGGGTCGTGGCCGCCCAGCAAGCCGACCGGGCCCGCCGTGGTGACGGGGCTTAGCGCCGGACGACCAAGGACGGCGACCGTTTGTGTACACAAAGGTGATCGCGGACCAGCCCGGCTACCGGCCCGGCCGCCGGGCTGGAACGCCAGCCAGCGCGCCGGTTCCCGCCCGATCGGCGCCAGCTTGCGTACACAATCCGCCCAGCAGCGCCGCGCGCAGGAGAAGGAGCTCGGCGAGCGGCTGCCGCAGGGCAGCCCGGCTTCGGTCTGCCCCACCTGTAAGTCCTCCATTTATGAGAATGACCGTGTGTGACGCACGGTCGGCGGCGGAGAGGTCCTCCATCATTTCTCCGCGGTGGTGAGGGTCCGCCCGTGATGGCGGCTGTGAAAATCGCTGTCCGATTGTGGGAACGCAGTGATAGAGAGTCCGGGTGACAATGACACTCGAGTTCCCCGTTCTGCTGCGACTGATCGACGAACGGTCGACCGCCTTCCGGGCCGCGGTCGCCTCCGCGCCCAGCCTCGACGTACAGGTGCCGACCTGCCCCGAGTGGACGCTGTTCGATCTGGCGCAGCACATCGGCGAGGGGCGCCGCGACTGGGCCGCCACCGTCGCCGCAGGGCCTGCTCCGGCCAAGTCCGCAGCGGAGGGCGCCCCGGCTGCGCCTCGGGAGCGCGAGGCCCTGCTGGCCTGGTTGGCGGAGTCCACGGAGCAACTGCTGGACGCACTGCGGAAGGCCGGTCCGGACCGCGGTTGCTGGACGTGGTGGGAGACGTCGCAGTCGCCGCAGACCTCCGGTGCCGTAGCTCGGCACCAGCTCCAGCAGATGGCGGTGCACACCTACGACGCCCAGATCACCGTGGGTGCCCCGCAGCCGCTGCCGGCCGAGGTGGCACTCGACGGTGTCGATGAGTTCCTGTCCACCTGCGTCGCAACGACGAGCGCCTGGCCGCACAAGCCCGCTGTCGTCGACTTCCACGCCTCCGAGGGCCGCTCCTGGCGCCTCTCGCTCTCCGCCGACGGCGCACGGACCGCCCCTCTCCCCGGGCCCGGCAGCATATCGGCCCCCGCTGCCGGCCAGGACCCGGACGCGGCCCACGCCTCCGCCTCGGGCACGGCCGACGAGCTGGTCCTCATCCTGCACGACCGTATCCCGTTCAACTCTCTGAAGCTCGACGGTGACCGACGTCTCTTCGACCAGCTCAGCGCCTGGGACCCGGATGAGTAGGACGTGACGATGCGCCCCCTCGTACGCCCCGAGGCATGCCTCCGTCAATGGCTACAGCCACGCCGCGGTGGCCTCGGGGCCGCTGGGGGAGCAGATTGCCACGGCTGCGAAGCGGCTGACCAAGGGCGGCGGCCCACAAGCTGATCGGCGCGCCTGGTCGGCACCTGACGCCGTCAGTTCTCCGCGTCGTCGTCATCGAGTCCGGCCGCGTCCGGGTCGCGCAGCGGGCGCAGGGCGCCGCCCGCTGGCTGGCGGTTCATCTGCCAGCGGTAGGTGTCGTCGACCGGGTCGACCATCCGCATCAGGTGCTCGGTCTTGGCGATCCGCCCGTACTCCGCGAACGCCTGCCCCAAGGGCGTGGGGTGGCTCTCGCGGCCGAACATCCGCAGCAGGTCGTAGGCGCGGACCTGGTTCGTGACCAGGGAGCCCGCGACCCGGAGCATGCCCGGCCACCACGTCTCGATCTTCTTCAGGTTCACGCGGTTCCGCGCGAGCGGCTCCAGCACCCCGTCGCCTCTCTGGCAGCCCTGCTTCGACACCGCCGTCATCGGCTGCTGCGGGCTGAGCGCGGCCGACGGCCTGACCGCCTACGACCTCGACGATGCCGCGGTGAAAGGGCGAGCATCGCCGTAGCCCGCCGCACCATCGTCGCCGCGGACGGCGGCAAACTCGGCCGCACCGCCTACGCCTACGTCGGCCCCTCCACGCTCCTGCACACCCTCGCCACGGACGCCACCGCACCCGCCGGCGAGGTGGCCGCGCTAGAAGGCTCCGACACCATCGTCAAAATCGCCTGAACAGTCCGCTGCGAGACGCACTGCACCGGCACGCAACGGCCAGCGCCACGGACGGCCCCCGGCGTGTCCGGGGAAGACAACCGTGCTCCCGGTGTGCACCTCGGCATGTAAGCCCTCGCAGGATGGGGCCGTCGGTGCAGCACATGTTCTGCAGCAGCCACCAGGCCTCATGACTGGCTGTGACTGACGGAACGCGGTGGTACTGAGCGCGCCGGTTGAGTTCAAGGCTTGGTTTCTGCTGAGCGGGTCATGACTGTCAGGCCGATGACGGCGAGGAGCCCGAGTGCGGCCGGGATGAGGAATACCAGGGGTATTCCGATGGCGGCGGCTCCGAGTCCTCCGGCGGCTCCGCCCAGAGCGGAGGCCAGGGCGGTGGAGCTGAGGAAGATGGCGGAGGCGGTGGCGACCGCGGTGGGGAGAAGGCGTTGGGCGAGGATGATGCCCAACGCGGCGAAGACCCCCCATACGCCACCCATGAGGATCTGTCCGGCGAACAGGCCGACGGCGGTGCCGGTCACGGCGAAGCACACGTTGGCGGCGACGCCGAAACCGGCGCCGATCGCCATCAGCTGCATCACTCCGATCCGGCGTGCCACGAGTACTGCCAGGGGCATGAGGAGAATCTCGACGAGCGGCTGGATCCCGATGACCGCGCCGCTGAGCCCGGCGGAGAAGCCGAGTTGGCTGTTCATGTAGATCGGCAGATACGCGTACTTGATCGGTTCTCCGGCGTATACGAGCACATAGAGGGCGGTGAACATGAGCAGCGGTCGCATGTCTCGCAGGCTGGGTCCGCGTGAGCCGGGTTCGGTGGCCTGATGTGCGGGGGCGGCGGACGGTGGCGTTCTGAGCGATCCCAGCGGCAGGATCTGTGCGAGCGTGCAGATGGCCGTGGCCAGGAGCATGGTGTGCAATGAGGTCTGGGCGGCCAGGAATGACCCGGCCACGGGGCCGATCACCCAGCCGGCGGTCAGGGCCATCCGAACGACGGCGACAACCCCGTCGCTGTTCGGGTGCGGGTGGGCTTTCTGCTCGTCGTGGATGGCAGCGAACAGCTGTGAGGTGGCGGCACCGCCGAAAGCGCCGATGACGGCGCTGATCAGGTAGGGCGTCCACAGATTGGTCGAGTAGGCGATACCTAGCCAGCCTGTGAAGCCGAGAACGGCACAGATGCGGAACAGGCCAAGGCGTCGACCGGTGCGGTCTGAGCGCCTGCCAACCAGATAGCCGGCCACGGGTGCGGTCAGGTTCGTGAGGTAGAACAGTCCGGCCGCGGTGAGAGAGGCGCCGAGGTCGTTGACGAGGAACGAAGCGATCTGAGGAGCGGCGGCTGAGAACCCGAGTGCGGACAGGAACACCGAGATGGTGGCTCCCCGGTACAGCGGCGAGGCGAGCGTTAGCCGCAGCGCTGACGTGCGCGTCACAGGTTCGTCCAGCGTCGTTTCTGTGGCCTTGACCGGCTCGTGTAGTGCCATTCCTGCCGCCCTCCGCGGACTGGTTTCGGGTGTTGTCGCGGGTGATGAGGTCGACGGGGAACCGCTGTCGGTGGCCTGGTGCCGGGAGGCGGGCCTTGATCCGGAATCCGCCCTCGGCCGTCCGCCCGGCCTCCAGGGTCCCGCCGCGGACGGCGAGCCGCTCGCGCAACCCGGTGCCCCCTGCCGCCATCGGTCCGCGCCCCGCCGGTCTGGAGCCCTGCCGCCGCGCCCCACGCTGCCGTCAGCCCGACCAGGAGCTCCAGGCTTGGGGGAGCTGTCACGCGCCAATTCTGGCGGCATGCCCAGGGCCGTGCGCAACCGGTTATAGGTCGGCGGAGAGTTCTCATTCTGATCAACTAGCCTGGCTGGCTGTCCAGCGCAGCAGGTGCCACTTGGCACACGGCCGTCTGACCCGCCGTCCGGTCGGCGCGGCGTCTCCGGGGCTCACGGGTGCGCCCCCGGAGGCGTTCGGAAAGTCCGGCCGCGGGCCGGCATGGGTGCGGTGATGGCTCAGCCCTGCGCTCCACGTGCGGATGCTGTCGTCCGGACCGTCCCTGTCGTGTCACGGACGAGCAAAGCCATCGGCAGGTAGCGTGGCTCTGTGTCGTGCCCCTCGGTCATGAGGAGTTCGAGCATCTCTCCCGCCCTGCGCCCGAGCTCGTCACGCGGCGTAGATACCGTCGTCAGCGTCGCGAGCCCGAACCAATCGAGTGACAGGTCGTCGAACCCGACCACCGACACCTCTTTCGGAACATCCACTCCCTGCTGCCGCAATCGAGTCAGTGCACCCTGAGCGACAAGGTCGTTGTAGGTGACGATGGCTGTCGCCCCGCTCTCCAGCGCCCTTGGGGCGGCCTCGTTGCCGTCCCTGGTCGTCGAGCCGCAGGGCAGCACGGTTACCTTCATGCCGAAGGCCTCGGCCGCATTGAGGGCTCTCACCCTCTCGCCATTGGCCCACGATGCCTCGGGGCCGCTGAGGTAGACCACTTCACGGTGTCCGAGCTGTGCGAGGTGGCCGCAGATGAGTGTCATGCCGGCGTAGAAGTCGACGGAGATCGATGGTGCCGCGAGCCCCGGCGCGATCCGATTGACCAGCACCATCGGGTGGCCGTGTCCGACCAGGTCGACGAGTTGGGCCCGGTCCATGCGCGGCGAGCACAGCAGGAGCCCGTCGCAGCAGCGCATGAGCTCGGTGACCAGGTCCTGCTCAACCGTGGGGTCCTCGTCCGACTCCATGACCATGACCCGCCTGCCGTTGGCCCGAGCGACAGCGGTGACCGCCTTGAGGACGTCAGGGAAGTAGGGGTTGGCCAGGTCGGGTAGCATCACGCCGATGGTGCCCCACTCACCTCTGGCCAGCCCCTGGGCGGCGAGGTTGGGCCGGTAGCCGAGTTCGCGCACCGCTTGGTGCACACGGTCGGCGAGCGCGGGGTCGACCTTGGCCGTGCCGTTCAGTACCCGTGACACCGTGGAGGGGGAGACTCTCGCTGCCACACCCACGTCCGTGATCGTCACGCGCGGTGGTCTGCTCCGGGAACCTCGCACCACTGACTCCCTATTGGTCATAGCATTCCGCGCAGGTAACGCAGGTCGCGGCGGAGGGCGGTCAGCGGGTCGGCGGCCGGGTAGTGAACGTGGAGTGACAGCGGTCCCGTGTAGCCGCGTTCGCGGAGGCTTCGAAGGATCTCCGCCCATCGGATGATGCCACCATCGGCGAACGGCTGCCAGTCACATGTCCAGCCGTCGGCTCCCTGCGTCCAGGTGGCGTTCTTCACTCCGACGCAGGCCACTCGTTCGCCGATCAGGTCGAGGTGGAGCCGCCAGTCCTCGCTGCCCTCCTTGGCCTGGTTGCCGGGGTCGGCGTAGAAGCGGACCTCGTCCAGGCCTTCGACCAGGCGCAGCGCGAGCGCACCGGAAGGGTGGATCGTGCCGTGGTGCAGTTGGAGCGCGAGCCGTACGCCGTGGTGCTCGGCCGATCTCGCCAGCGTGGCCAAGCCGCGGCGCGCACGCTCCAGGCGTTGTCCGTAGCCGAGCGCCGGGTCGTAGCGATAGAAGCCCACGCGCATCATCGGGACGCCTGCGTCTCCGCACGCGGCCAGCACGCGCCCGGCCGTCTCGCCGTCGTCCTCGCCGAGAAGGTCAGTGGTGACCACGTCGAGCGACAGGCCGGCTCGCTCCAGTTCCTTGGCGACCGCGGTGATGCCGCCGGGCTTGTCCGGCGAGACGGTCTGGCCTGCGCGGATGACGAGGTCGGCTCCGTCGGCTCCGGCCTCGGCCAGCGAGCCGGCCAGTCGAGCGGGCTCGACGGCGCCGAAGGGTTTGGTCAGGACGATGACACGCACATTTCCCCCAATGTCCTGCTTGAAAGCGCTTGCCTAGCATCTCGTATATACAGCCCCTGGTACAACTCCACATGATGTCCATGTGAAATCGCTTTCACCAATCCCTTGTCGCCCGACGTGAGCTGGGCTACTCTCGACCCACCTTCGGGCAAGCGCTTACCAACCGAGACCACGCCTCACCGAGGAAGGCTCCATGAACCGATCCCGTGCGGTCGCGACGTTCACGCTGACCACACTCCTCGCCGCCGCCTGTGGCACGTCGAGCAGCGAAAATGACAGCCAGACGACCCTGCGGATCTGGGACTACTCCGCCGAGCAGGTCGAGTTCCACAAGAAGGTGGGCGAGCAGTTCACCAAGGAGCATCCGAACATCAAGATCGAGTGGCGCTCTATCAGCCAGGACGAGTACAAGAAAACGCTTCCTCTGGCCTTCCAGAGCCGCCAGGCGCCCGACGTCTTCTACTGGAGCGACAACGCCCCAGCGACCATGGCGCAAATGTTGTCGCAGCAGTGGATCAAGCCACTGCATCCCAGCGGCACCGTGCCGGCCGACTTCACCGGCCGCTGGCCGAGCGGTTCGTTCGTCGACGGCATCAACATCTCCGGCGGCAAGACCTACGGCTTCCCCTTCTCGGAGAACCTGTACTGGGGGCCGGGCTACATGTTCCTCAACAACGACCTGTTCAAGAAGGCGGGACTCGACACCACCAAACCGCCGCGCACCTGGACAGAGCTCAAGGCGGCCTGCGCCAAGATCGTCTCGACGACCGAGGCCGAGTGCATCGCGTCCCCCAGCAAGGGCCGCGAGCTGCAGCGTATCTGGTTCGCCCTGGCCGGTGGCGTCAAGACCGATCTGTTCTTCGACTACAAGCAGGGCAAGTTCTCCCTCGACGACCCCGACCTGCTCAAAACGTTCTCCTACATCCAGGAGCTGGCCAAGGCCGGCTACATCGCCCCCGGCACCAACGACAAGAACTTCTCCCGCCAGCAGTTCGCGGCCGGGCAGGCCGCCGTCTACTTCGACGGCACGTGGGTTCCCAGCGTGTGGACCAGCCAGGGCCTCGCCTCCGACAAGTACACCGTCGCTCCGCACCCGAATCCCGACACCGGCGCGACCGGCGCGTTGGCCAGGCAGTTCGACGGAAACAAGTATTGGGTCGGCTCGCAGACCAAGAACCACGAGGCCGCCTGGACGTTCCTGGAGTGGATGACCCGGCCTGATGGCTTCTTCGTGCAGGAGTACTACAAGGCCGGCTTCGGCACGCTCGCCTTCACCGACAACGAGAAGTACGTCTCCGATCCGGCGATCAAGCAGATCATGGGCATCGCCGAGCAGCCCGGCTTCCGGGCCACCGTTCCCGTCCCGGTGCTGAAGTGCCCCGACATCGCCAAGTCCAAGGCGTACCTGGAGGCCATCTCCAAGCGGCCCGACTGGGAGTACGAGGCCATGGTGGAGGCGCTCGTCGGTGGCAAGCCGCTGGCCCCGCTGGCCACCGAACTGGTGCGGGAGCGTCAGCAGATCCTGGAGACCAAGCTCAAGGAGGAGGCCGCCGGCGGACTCAAGGTCTCGATGGACTGCTACACCTTCCCCGACTGGGACTACACCTCCGATTACGGCCTGGACAGGTACCGGGGCTGACGAGTGACCATCACGCAAACCCCGCCGCGGCCCGCCGTACGCGCCGTCGAGCCGCAGGTGCGGGAAGACACCACGCGTCAGCGGGCCCGCGGCAGGGACCGATTCTGGATCGCCCTGTTCCTGGTCCCCTTCCTCCTGCTGTACCTGGGCTTCACGCTGTGGCCCCTGGCCGCGACCGTCTGGTACTCCTTCTTCGACTGGTCGGGCATCGGCCCCATCGACAACTTCGTCGGCACCGGCAACTACACCTCGATCCTGGCCGACGGCCTGTTCTGGGAGTCGGTGGGCAACACCGTGCTGTTCGCGGTGCTCAACACGGCCATCAAGCTGCCGCTCTCGCTGATCGTGGCGATCCTGCTGACCCGCAAGTGGCTGCGGGGCAAGAAGATCTTCCGCACCATGTTCTTCGCGCCCTTGATCATTCCGGTCGCGATGGCAGGCCTGATCTTCACCTACCTGCTCAACCCGTCCAACGGCGCGCTGAACGCGATCCTGAAGGACCTCGGCCTCATCGACGAGTCGGTCGACGTCTTCGCCGGCCGGTGGAGCGCGATGATCGTGGTCGTGCTGGTGTCGATCTGGCAGGTCTTCGGCCAGTACATGATCTACTGGATGGCCGCGCTGCAGAACGTGCCCGACGACGTGTACGAGGCGGCCGACATCGACGGCGCGAGCGAGTGGCAGAAGCTGACCAGGATCACGCTGCCGATCATCAAGCCCGTCGCGGTCGTGATCCTGCTGCTCGCGCTGGTCAACTCCATGCACGTCTTCGGCCTGGTGGTCACGCTCACCGGCGGCGGCCCGGGCACCAGCACCTACGTCGTCTCCTACTTCATCTACCAGGAGGCCTTCGGCAGCGTGCCCTTCCAGTACGGCTACGCCTCGGCGGCGGCCCTGCTGTTCTCGGTGCTCGCGTTCGTCCTGGTCTCCAGCCAGGGGCTGGTCGTACGCAGGGCACAGCGGCTCAGGAAGGAGTACGGCGTCTGATGAAGCGGCGTGCCAACCTGATCGCCCTCCCCATCCTGCTCATCGTCGGCCTGGTGTGGATCTACCCGTTCCTGTGGACCCTGTCGGCGGCGTTCAAGACGCAAGCGGGCATGTTCACCGGCGGCGCCAGCCTGATGCCGGACCTGTGGAGCTTCGAGAACTTCGAACGCGCCTGGGTGAACGCGGGCTTCTCCCAGTTCTTCGCGAACACCGTGCTGTACTCGGTCGTCTCGACCACGGTCGAACTGGTCAAGTCGGCGCTGTGCGGCTATGTGCTGGCCCGCTACGACTTCCCCGGGCGCACCTTCCTGCACCGGCTGATCGTGGCCACCCTGTTCATCCCGGTCGCCTCGATCATCATCCCGCAGTTCGTGCTGGTGGAGCAGCTCGGCCTGCTCAACACCAGGGCGGGCGTCATCCTGGCGATGTCGGGCTCTGCGGGCGCGCTGTACGTGCTGCTGTTCATCGGCTTCTTCGCCAGCATCCCCGAGGAGCTGTTCGACGCGGCCAAGCTGGACGGCGCCGGCTTCCTGCGTACGTTCCGGCTCATCCTGCCGCTGGCCAAGCCGGTCATCGCGGTGGTGGTGATCTTCCAGTTCGTCAGCAACTGGAATGAGTTCAACATCCCGCTCGTCTTCACACTCGGTCAACCCGAACTGCAGAACCTGTCGGTCGGCATGCTGTCGTTCAAGGGCGAGCATGCCGTGGACTGGACCGGGTTCGCGGCCGGGATGACGCTCTCCTTCGCGCCGATGCTCCTCATCTTCCTGTTCTTCCAGAGTTATTTCGTGCGCGGCCTGGCCGGCGCGACCAAGGGGTGAGCCTTGAAGATCACTGATGTCGTCGTCTCTCCGGTGGCAACCAAGGACCCGCCGTTGCGCAACATCCACGAGGTGCACCAGCCGTACGCGGTGCGCTCAGTGGAAGACATCGTCGAGCCACTGGAGATCACGGATGGCATCACGCCGATGTGCACAGTCGATCCCGCCTGGGACCCGGTGATCCCTCGATGGTGAGACACGGCACGTTCGCCTACACATGGGACATCGTGGGCGATCCGGGGGCTGCCACGCGCATCGCCGGGCTCGGCATCGACACGGTGACACTCCAGGCCGCCTATCACGCGGTCAGGGGAGTCACCCCCTGGCATCCGCGGCATCGCCTCGTCCACGCCGAGCACGCCGCCGCCTACTTCAAGCTGCGGCCGGAACGCTGGGCACGGCTGCGGCCGCCCGCACCCACATGGGGCGTCGAGCACGACGACAGGTTCGGTGCGGCGTCGGCGGCGCTGAGCGCGGAAGGGTTGCGTGTGGAGGCCTGGCTGGTGCTCACTCACTCCTCGGCCGTGGGCACGGCCGCGCCCGAGGTCACCGTGCGGAACGCCTACGGCGAACGCTATCCCTATGCGCTGTGCCCCTCACACGCGTTGGTGCGCGACTACGCGCTGACGCTGGTGAGCGAGGTATGCGAGCAGTACGACGTGGCGGCGCTGATGCTGGAGGCCTGCGGCTGGCTGGGGTTCGAACATGGCAGTCACCACGAGAAGACCGTGGGGGCGGACCTGTCGGCCGGGGCCAGGACGCTGCTGTCGATCTGCTTCTGCGCGGCCTGCCGCACCGCGCTGGGGCCCGATGCCGCCGAGCTGGCGGGCGAGGTGCGCGCGGCGGTCGACGGTGAGCTCCAGTGTGGCGTTCCCGCCACGCTCGCCACTGAACGCGCCGCCGCGCTCCTCGCGCACCGCGCAGCCGTCATCGGTGATCTCGTTCGGCAGGCGGCGGCGCTCGCCGGCGGGCGGGAAGTGCTGCTGATGGCCGCGGACGACCCCTGGCTCACCGGCCCTGACGTGGGTCTCGACCTCAGCGCCTTTCGCGCACCCGCCGACGCGTACGTGCTCAAGTGCTGGGGCGACCCGGAAGCTGCCGTGAGCCAGGTCAAGGCTGCCGCCGGACGGACGGAGCTGGCGCTGGTGGCCAACGTGAGCGTCCTGGAGGAGCCATGGGAGGGCGTCTCCCGGCTCGTCGCCGCGGGCGCCTCCCAGATCCGCTACTACCACGCCGGACTGGCTTCCCGGGCCCGGCTCGACCGCATCCGCGCAGCAGTACAGGAGAACCCGTGAACGGCCTTTACGTCATGAACCTCGACCGCTTTCCCGACGTCTACGGGCCCGACGAACGAGCGGACATCGAGCGGCACCTGCGCGTCGCCGCGCCGCCTGTGACGGCGGGTGACCTCACGCCCGGCCTGCTGGCCGACGTGGACGTGCTGGTGACGGCCTGGGGTGCGCCCAGGCTCGACGCCGCCTTCCTCGACGCGGCCCCGAAGCTGGCGCTGGTCCTGTACGGCGCCGGTTCCGTCCGCTCGACGGTCACACCCGAGTCGTGGGCCCGCGGGGTCCGCGTCACCGCCGCCGGCCACGCCATCGCCACGGCGGTCGCGGAGTTCGCGCTGGCCCAGATCCTCTACGCGCTCAAACACGGCTGGCGCTACGTGCTGACCAGCCGCGCGACCAAGGCGTGGGCGGCGCGCGACGCGGAGAAGGGCGCGTTCGGCTCAGTCGTCGGCCTGCTGTCGCTGGGCGCCACGGGCAGGACCACCGCGGACCTGCTGGCCCGGCACGACGTGACGGTCCAGGCCCACGACCCCTTCGCCACCTTTCCTGACAGCGTGCGCTCCGTCGGCTTGGAGGAGCTGTTCGCCACCTCGGACGTGGTCAGCCTGCACGCCCCGCTACTGCCGCAGACGCGCGGTCTGGTCGGCCATGACCTGCTGCGGTCGATGAAGCGGGACGCCACGCTGATCAACACCGCGCGCGGTGGGTTGATCGACGAGACCGCGCTGGTGGAGGTCCTGGATGAGCGGCCCGACCTGTTCGCGGTGCTCGACGTCACAGACCCGGAGCCGCCCACGCCGGGCTCGCCGTTGTTCTCGCTGCCCAACGTGGTCGTGACACCTCACCTGGCCGGCAGCCTCGGCCCCGAGCGGCGCCGACAGGGCCGGTTGATGGCCGAGGAACTGGCCAGGTACGCCGCCGGCCGGTCCCTGCTGCACGAGGTGACCGAGCAGCGATTGGGGCACTCGGCATGAGCCTCACGCTGGTCATGATTCCACCCCACGACCCCGCCACCCTGGGCTGGCCGGAGCGGCTGGAGGCAGCGGTGCCGCAGGTGAGCGTGCTGCGGCCGGAGAGCCCTGACGAGACGGCGGACGCCCTGCGCCGGGCCGACGCGGCCTATGGCGCGCTGCCCGCCGGCCTGCTCGGTCACTGCGCCAGGCTGCGTTGGCTGCAGGCGCCGCAGGCCGGGCCGCCGCCCGGCTTCTACCACCAGGCGCTGGTCGAACACCCGGTGGTGGCGACCAACATGCGTGACACCTACACCGACCATGTGGCCGCGCACACGCTGGCGCTGGTGCTCGCGATGGCCAGGGGGCTGCCGCAGTATGTGCGCGACCAGGAGGCCGCGCGCTGGGCGCCCGACTGGGCCCCCGCGTCGGTGCTGTCCCTGGCTGAGGCTACGGCGTTGGTGGTCGGTGTCGGTGCGGTGGGAGCGGAGGTGGGCAGGCTCCTGGCGGCGTTCGGCACCCGCGTGATCGGCGTGGACGCGCGGGTGACCGCCGCGCCGCCCGGGTTCGCGCACGTGTGGCCGGCCGGCGCCCTGGACGACCGGCTGCCGGAGGCCGACCTGGTGATCCTCGCGGTGCCGCACACCCCGGCCACCGAGGGCCTGATCGACGCGGCGCGGCTGCGCTCGTTCAGGCCGTCCGCGGTGCTGGTCAACGTCGGCCGCGGTCCCACCGTACGGCTAGGCGACCTCTCCGACGCCCTGGCCGCGGGACGGCTCGGCGGGGCCGCGCTCGACGTCTTCGAAACCGAGCCGCTGCCCGCGGGCCACCCGCTGTGGTCCAGGCCCGACGTGCTCATCACCCCGCACGTCGCGGGCGCCGGGCCGCACGCGGTCGAGCGGCGCTTCGCGGTGCTGCTGGAGAACACGCGGCGCTTCGCCGCCGGGGACGAGCTGATCAATCGCGTCGACAAGACCCAATGGTTCTGAGAGGGGCCGGCGTGAACCTGATCGAGCGGGTGGAGGCGTTCCCCGTCGCGCTGCCCACCGTGCGCGACTTCGCGCTCTCCGGCGGCGCCGTCACGACGGCGGGGCGGCCTGCCGTACGGGTGCTGGTGAAGGTGACCGCCACCGACGGCGCCACCGGCTGGGGGGAGGCCACGCCCATCCCGTCCTGGACCTACGAGACGACCGAGTCGATCCTTTCCACGATCACCCGCTACCTGGCGCCCGTGGCCATCGGCAGGCCGCTGTGGGACCTCGACGGGCTCGTCACGGCGTTCGACCGTACCCTCAGCAGGGGGTTCTCCATCGGCATGCCGCTGGCCCGCGCGGCCGTCGACGTCGCCTGCCACGACGCGCTCGCCCGCTCGCGCGGCCTGTCACTCGCGGAGCTGTGGGGCCGCCGCCGGCGCGACACGATCGAGCTGGCCTGGATCGTGGCCGGGCAGACGCCGGGCGAGGTGGCCGCGTCGGTGGCCGAGGGACGCGCGCACGGCTACCGGCACGTCAAGGTGAAGGTCGGGCTCCACGGCTCTCTCAAGGCCGAGGTGGCGGTCGTCGAAGCGGTACGGCAGGCCGCCCCCGACGCCGTCATCTGGGTCGACGCCAATCAGGCCTTCACAGCCGATGCGGCGCTGCGGCTGGCCAGGGCGCTGGTGCCGTACGACGTGGCCGTGTTCGAGCAGCCGGTGCCCTCTAACGACCTCGCGGGCCTGCGCAGGCTCAGGGAGGCCAGCCCGATCACGATCGCGGTCGACGAGAGCCTGCGCCACCCCAGCGACCTGGCCACCTTCGTCCGGCTCGACGCCATCGACGTCGTCGTCGCCAAGGTGCAGCGATGCGGCGGGCTGACGCTGGCGTTGCGGCAGTGCCAGCTCGCCGAGGACTGCGGCCTGCCGGTGATGGGCTCGGGTCTCACCGAGTCCGACATCGGGCTGGCCGCCTCACTCCACCTGTTCGCCGCCTTCGGGGTCGACACGCCCGTCGATCTCAACGGCCGCCAGTTCCTGACCAGCCCGTATGCCACGGGCCCGGTCATCGAAATCGCCGACGGCATCGCGAAGGTGCCGTCGGGTCCCGGTCTCGGCATCGAGGTCGACGAGGAGGTGATACGCGAGCTCACCCTCGACCACCCCCCAGTCTGAGGAGAAATGCCTTGTTCATCCCCCTGATTCTCAGCGTCGCGCTCATGAGCGGCGCGGCCGTCATCACCCCGCTCCCGGGCTCCGTTACCGCCAGCTCGCACGACGGTAACGTGCCCGCCAACACTGTCGACGACAATCTCTCCACCCGCTGGTCAGCGGCGGGCGACAACCAGTGGATCGCCTACGATCTCGGCTCGCTCCAGACCGTCGGCCACGTCTCCGTTGCCGTCTACCAGGGAAACTCCCGCCGCAACCGCTTTGACCTGCAAGTCTCCGCGGACGGCGGCACCTGGACCACCGTGTGGAGCGGACAGAGCAACGGCACCACCTCGGCCCCCGTCGACTACGACTTCGCCGACGTCCAGGCCCGCCATGTCCGCTACCTCGGCCACGGCAGCACCGCCAAGGGCAATTGGAACAGCGTCAGCGAGATCGACATCCACGGCCCCGGCGGCGGCCCGGCCTGCTCCAAGCCCGGCGACGTGCTGGATCTCGCCGACTGGAAGCTCCAGACGCCCGTCGACGATCCCGCCCAGTCAGGCACCCAGCCCCTGGAGGTCAGACAACCCGCCCTGGACACCTACGAGCTGTCGCCATGGTACGTGACCACGCCCGACTGCAATGGTGTGCGCTTCAGAAACCCGGTCAACGGAACCACCACCCCCAACACCACCTACGCCAGGACCGAGCTGCGCGAGATGAACGGCTCCGAGCACGCCTCCTGGTCCTCCACCTCCGGCGCCCACACGATGATCATCGACCAGGCGATCACCCACCTCCCGAACACCAAACAGCACGTGGTGGCCGGACAGATCCACAACGGCAACGACCAGTCGGTCTTCCGCCTGGAAGGCACGAACCTGTACGTCACCCGGGACAACGACACCCACCACAAGCTCATCACCAGCAACTACACGCTGGGCACCCGCTTCCAGGCCAAGTTCGTGGTCAGTGAGGGCTCGATCAAGGCCTACTACAACAACGTCCTGCAGACGACGATCCCGCTCGACTTCGAGGGCGGGTACTTCAAGGCGGGCGTCTACACGCAGGCCAACTGCGACAACTCCGCGCCCTGCAGTTCAGACAACTACGGCGAGGTGGTGGTCTACAACGTGAGCGTCAGTCACAGCTGACCCAACCCCGGCCGGAGCCCTCTGGGCCCGTGACCATGGCTCCGGCCGGGGGCCGCCGTCCGCTGAGGACGCTCCTGCAGCTCGCTCCCGCAGATCGCGCCTCGGAGCTCGGGCTGACCGCCCTGCCGGCTCACCAGCCGATACCGCCCAACGCAAGCGGTTCGGTCTCGGGCGAGGTCATGAGCCTGCCTGGGTGGTGGCGCTCGTGGTCGCGTAGCGGAGTATGCCGGGAAGAGTGATGACGACCTTGAGCCCTCCCGACGGACTGGGAACCAGGGCGATGCCGCCCCCGTGTGTCTCCACGATGCCCCGGACGATCATCAGGCCCAGGCCCGACCCGGAGGAGGCAGGGGAGACAACCCCGTGGAGGAGTTCCGTGGCGCGGCCGGACGGGATACCGGCGCCGTTGTCCTCCACCTCGATGACCACCGTTGCGGCGTCATGCTCGGCGCGCAGCAGGATCGGGGCGCGACCGTGCAGCACGGCGTTCTCCACGAGGCAGTCGAGGGCCGTCTCCAGCCGTTCCTCGTCACCCGCCACCGTTATCGGGACCGCTTCCACGTGGATGGCCCCGTTCGCCACGGGAGCCCAGCGCCGGGCCACCTGCCGGAGCAGAGCGCCGATGTCCAGGGTGCGGGCGTCGTCGCTCGTGTCCTGGTGCGCCCAGGCCAGGGCGGCGAGGCGTCCGGTGATGCGGGAGAGCTTGCCGAGCTCCTCCACCACGACGCCCACGTCGGCCGCGAGTTCGGGGTCGCTGGTGTCCACCTGGAGCATCTCCGCGTACCCGCGCGCGACGGTGAGGGGGGTGCGGAGTTCGTGGGTGGCGATCCGGACGAACCGTTCGGTCATCTCGTGGGCCACGCGCTCCCGCGAGGCGGCCAGCCGGGCCTCCGCCACCGCGGCCGTGCGCCGCCGTACGTGCCAGACCATCACGAGGAAGAGCGTCGACATCAGCGGGATCTCGGCCGTCTCCTCAAGGGCGATGACCTGGGAGTGGGCGTGCCGGAAGAGGGGGATCCCGGTGACCACGGCCACGCACGCGCAGACGGCGAAGGTGGCGGGCAGGGGCCACGGCCGTACCCCGTAGACCAGCGCGAGCGAGATCCAGATGAGGTGGAACGGGATCGTCTCCGCGCCGGGCAGGACCCACATGAGGACGGTGTTGAGCGCGGCGAAGCCCGCCCAGAGCGGGATCGCCCAGCGGTCAGCCCGCGACGAAACTGTAGCCCACATGCCGCACCGTCTCGATCGACTCGGCCCCCAGCTTGGTCCGCAGGCGGCGCACGTACACATCCACGACGTTGCTCGACGTGTCGAAGGTGAAGCCCCAGACATTGGCGAGCAGCTCGTCGCGGCCACAGACCTCCCCGGCCCGCCTCATGAGCTGGCTGAGCAGGGCGAATTCGCGATGAGGGAGGGGAATGACGCGGCCTTGCACGGTGACCGTCCGCCGGTCGAGGTCGAGCGAGACCGCGCCGGCCCGGAGCCAGCGGCGGGAAGGGGAGAGGCTGGGCTCCGAGGCCCGCAGCCGGACCCGCGCGACGAGTTCGGCCACCGCGAACGGCTTGGCCAGGTAGTCGATGGCCCCGGACGCGAAGCATTCGATCTTGGCAGACACGTCTCCGAACGCGGACAGCACCAGGACCCGCTGGCTGGGCTGGTGAGCCAGCATGTGGCGCAGCACGTCGAAGCCGCTCATGCCCGGCAGCATGAGATCGAGAACGACGAGCGCGAACTCCCCTTCCCGAGCGAGTTGCAGGGCGTCCGCGCCGACGCCCGTCGTAGCGACCGAATGGCCGTCTCTCTCCAGCGCTCGCGAGACGAACCGGCAGATCTTGGGCTCGTCATCGACGACAAGGATCCGGGGCATGAGGGTGCTCCGCACGAGTAAGCGGCGTCCCACCTGCGACGCCCATCGGTTTCTTCGCCTTTGTGTACCTCTGGCGATCAGCACCCGGCAAGGGCCACGGGGTGTCCGAAAGGGGCAGGGGGCCTGACCTGGCAGGAGATGACGCCGACCTGACAGTCGGATGACGGAGTTGTCATCTACGGCACCGAAGGCGGGCGGGGCGCGCACGGTGACGGAGGTGTGGATCTCGGTACGGGAGGGGGCGGCCATGCGTGCTCGACGAACGCTCATCGCGCTGGTGCTGGTGACGGCGGTGGTTCCGGCAGTGGCGGGGCCGGCACAGGCCCAGGTCACGAGCACGGTACGGCTCCGCGTCGAGTCCGCCCGCACCGGGGAGCCGGTCACCTCCTACAAGTTCGTCGTCACCAAGGACGACACGGGTGATCCCACCCAGGCGCGTGCCGCCGGCTGCATGCCCGGAAACGGGAGCGATCCAGCGACGTCCTACCCGAGCACCTGCGACTGGCCCTCCACGCACACGTTCACCGGCGGTTCGGGCGGCGCGGACAACCTGATCACCCAGGGCACCCAGGCCGAGCTGTCCGAGACCGAAGGGCTGCAGTTGCCGGACGGCAAGTACCTGATCTCCGTGGTCGCTGACGGCTTCAAGATCGACGGCGGTTGGGTGAGCGTGCCCGCGCCCGATCCGGGGCTGGTGAAGGTCGGGCTCCAGCCGGATCCGCTGCCGCTGGCCCAGGTCAAGGCCGTGGTGTTCGAGGACAACGCCACCAACGGCCAGTTCGACCCGGGCATCGAGCGCGGGCTGGAGGGCTGGGTCGGGCACATCGCCGACGTCCTTGGCGAGGTCAGCACCGACTGGTACGGCAATCCGCTCTGTACCGAGTACGACGCCGCCCACCATCCGATCGAGGGCACCGGAGGCGAGTGCAAGAGCAACGCCCAGGGCGAGCTCGTCATCCCGAACCTGGGCTCCAACCGGTACAGCCTGAGCGTCGTGCCCCCGGACGGCCAGACCTGGATCCAGACCACGTCCCTGGAGGGCGGCCACGACTGGGACATCTGGGCCGAGGAAGGGCACAAGGGATTCGACCCCGAGCTGATCGTCAACGGCGCTCCGATTCCCGAGTCCCAGTTCGGTTACGTCAAGCCCACCCAGCTGGACGCTGCCCACTCCGGCAACGCGACGATCGCGGGCAGGGTCGTCAGCGTCAAGTCGTACCTGCCGCCGGCGGGTGGCGACACCTTCGAAGGTCCGGTGTCCCGGCCGTGGATCTCCGTCACGGATCTCCTCGACAACGACACCCTCGTGTACGCCGCCCAGGGCAACGCCGACGGCACCTTCACGGTCCCCGGTCTCAAGCCGGGCGACTACCAGGTGGCCTACTGGGACTACGACCAGAACCTGCTGCTCCAGCTGACCAACGTGCAGGTCGCGGACGGGCAGACGGCGAATGTCGGCGACCTGGCGCTGTCGCACTGGTTCAGCGAGGTGCACGGCTCGGTGTTCTTCGACACCAACAAGAACGGCAGGCGCGATGCGGGCGAGAGCGGCCTGCAGGGCCAGCCCGTGGTCCTCAAGTCACGCGACAACGCGGTCGTCGACGCGGGCAGCAAGAGCGCCACGACCAACGCGCAGGGCAACTGGACGCTCAAGCAGGTCTATCCCTACGGCTACTGGACGATCCTGGAGGTCTACAACGACCGCTTCTACACCACGGGCGTCACCTACCAGACGGACAATCAGCCGGCCGCGACGACCGTCCTCGGCTCCGGCGTCGACGTCGCCACCCTCAACCAGGACGGCCTGAACACGCGGATCGACATCGGCGTGCAGCCGTACGCCCGCGGCACCAACGGCGGGATCGTCGGCACGGTCGTCTACAACGAGACCCGCAACGAGCTGGATCCCCGCCTGGCCGCGACCGAGGTCTACGAGCCCGGCATCCCCGACCTCACGGTGAACCTCTATCAGCCCGTGACCGGGCCCGACGGCGAGTACGTCATCGGGGCCGACGGCTCCTACCAGCTCGGTCGGCAGCTCGGCACGTACACCAGCGAGACCTTCGAACGGCCCACCGACTGCCAGGCCCGCGACGCGGGCGGCACGCCCGTGAACCTGCTGTTCGCGGCCCCGGCCACCGGCGGCCACGCGTGCGTCGAGTCGCCCCTGATGGGCAACCAGGTCCAGACCGGCTTCGCCGCGGTCAACGGCAACTACGGCTTCACCACCGTGTGGCAGTACGACGCCGCCGGCAACCTGATCAGGGACGCCGGCGGCGACCCGGTCGAGGCGCCCATGCCCAAGGGCGACTACCTGGTCAAGGTCGAGGTCCCGGACGACGCGTGGGGACGGTCGAAGTACAACCTGACCAGGGAAGAGGACGTCAACGTCTTCGACGGCGACGACTACGAGCCCCAGATCCCGCCGCCGCCGTGCGCGGGCAAGCTGCACACGGTGGACGTGGCCGGCCTCGGCACCGACGGGCCGGACGCGACCCAGAACCCCACCTTCGCCGACGCGGGCGGGAGCCCGTACGAGGGTGAGCAGCGGCCGCTCTGCGACGTCAAGCTCGTCACCGTCAGCGACATGCGCTCCACCGCTCCGGGCTTCCACTTCTTCACCGACGTGCCGCAGCCGGGCCGCCTGTTCGGCGCGGTGGTGGAGGACCTGGCCCTCGGCACCGACCCCAAGGAGTTCTACTACGGCGAGAAGGCCGGCATCCCGAACGCGCCGATCGGCATCTACGACTTCACCGGCCGCCTGGTGCACACGATCAACGCGGACCCGAACGGCTTCTTCGAGGTGCTGCTGCCCTCTACGAGGACGTTCAACTGCCCGCTTCCGGCAGGGCCGTGCCCCAACGTCTTCCGGCTCGTCGGCAACGATCCCGGAGTCCCCGGCCATCCGAACCCGAACTACAACCCGGCCTACCGGACGATGGCGTCCCAGTGGCAGATCTGGCCGGGCGTCACCCTGCTCGCCGACGTGGCCCTGCTGCCGACCGCTCCGGTGGTGGAGTTCCCCGGCACGCAGACCACGCATCCGCCGCGCTGCCTGCTCCCCGACGCGACTCCCGAGCTGTTCGCGGTGTCCACCCCGTACGTCAACGGCTCCGGCTCGTTCACCATCAACGGCCAGGGCTTCGGCGCGACCGCGGGGCAGGTGCTCCTCGACGGCACCCAGATCTCGGTGACGAGCTGGGGTGAGCGCACGATCGCGGCCTCCGTGCCGGCGGGAGCTCCGCCTGGCCCGCACCGGCTGCGGATCGTCCGCTCCGACGGGCGCGAGGCCCGCAACACGCTGACCTTCCACGTGCGGGGCGGGACCTACACGCCGTCCGTGATCGAGGTCGGCCCCGGCAGGGCGCACACGAAGATCCAGCAGGGGCTCGAAGCGGCGGCCGCCGCGACGCAGGCGCTGCTCGTCGTGTACCCGAACACGCCGTCGCAGTTCGCGCCGCTCGGCGACTACTTCGAGGACGTGGTCGTGCACTCGCCGGTGAAGCTCCAGGGCGTCGGACCGGGTGGCGTGCGCCCGGACGGCAGCTCGGTCGCCGGCTCGATCATCAACGGCCTCGGATTCACCAGCACCAACGCCGTCCAGTGGAGCACGCTCGTGGAAGGGATCAAGGCGTCGCCCGGCTGGAGCGGCAACCAGCAGATCTCCGAGGGCCAGGTCGTGTACGTCGTGGCGCGGGACGGCCAGTTCACCAGCGGCTACAAGGCGTCGATCGACGGCTTCACGATCCAGGGCGGCGATGAGTTGGGCTTGGAGGGCACGTGGCAGACGCCCTTCTACCCGGTGCAGGGCGGCGGGATCTACGTCAACGGCTACGCCCGCAACCTGCAGATCACCAACAACGTGATCAGGAGCAACGGCGGCGCGTACGGCGGAGCCGTCCGCCTCGGCACCCCCGGCATCGGCAGCAACCACAACGACGGCGTCCGCATCGGCTACAACCGGATCCTGCACAACGGAGGCTCCAACCTGGCCGGTGGTGTGGCGCTGTTCAACGGCGCCGACGGCTACGAGATCGATCACAACGAGATCTGCGGCAACTTCTCCGCCGAGTACGGCGGCGGCATCAGCCACTACGGCCTGTCCGGGGCGACCGGCCCGGCCAACTCGATCCACCACAACCTGATCTGGGCCAACGCCTCCTACGACGAGGGCGGCGGGATCATGCTGGCCGGTGAGGCGCCGCCCGCCGTCCCCGTTCCGCCGGTCTCACCGGGATCGGGACCGGTCAACGTGTACGCCAACACGATCCAGTCCAACCTGGCGGAAGACGACGGCGGCGGCCTGCGCCTGCTGCAGGCGGGGAACTGGCCGGTCAACGTCTACGACGACGTCATCGCGAACAACGTCTCGGCCCACGAGGGCGGCGGCATCGCGCTCCACGACGCCACCGGCGTGCGCGTCTACAACACGACAGTGACCAAGAACATCAGCACGTCCACCGCGGCGACCAGCGACGGCAACCCCGTCCCCGCGGGCCTGTCCACCGGCGCCAACAGCGTGCAACTGCAGGGCACGCTGCCGCCCGGCGCGCCGGCGTTCAGCGAGCCGCTGCTGTTCAACGACATCGTCCATGACAACAGGTCGGGCACCTGGGACGGCGCCGTGGCCAAGCTCACCGGCCTCGGGTTGCCCGGCGACACCACCCCGGTCAACGTGTGGGACCTCGGGGCGGCGGACCTCAGCGGCAAGCTGTCGCCGACCAACACGCTGCTGACCAAGGACCACGCCGCGTACGTCAACGCCGAGCCGTCCAACGTCGTCGGCCAGGATCCCAAGGTCCGGCAGCCCTACGACACGATCGTCAATCCGCTGGTGTGGCGGGGTGCTCCGCAGTTCGTGCAGAGCGTCATCGTCTCCCTGGACCAGCCCGCCCAGGTCGCCGGCGACTACCACCTGCAGCCGAGGGTGAACGGCTCGCCCGCGCTGGACGCGGGGACCACAGGCAAGGCGGGAGTCGTCGCGCCCGCGTTCGACATCGACGACCAGCCCCGGCCGGTGGGCCTGTACGACCTCGGCGCCGACGAGGACGCGACGGACGCGGTGGCGCCGCTGATGACGAACCTGGCCGCCGTCCCGGCAACTGTGCCGGTCGGCATCACGGTGGTCGTCGGCGCGCTCGTCAGCGACGCGGTCACGGGGAATACGAAGATCGTCGCCGCCGAGTGGTTCACGGGCGCGGATCCCGGCCGCGGACGCGGGACCGCGATGAAGGCGGTCGACGGCTCGTACAACACCGCCACCGAGCTGATCACCGGCACGGTCGCCACCAAGGGCTGGCCGAAGGGAGCGCGGACCCTCTACGCCCGCGCCAAGGACGCGAACGGCAACTGGACCGCGGTCAAGACCACGACGATCACGATCAGGTAGGGCGGGATGAACGGATATCAGATCAGCCGGCGCGGCATGCTCCTCGCCGCCGGGGCGGTGGCGGGGGGATGGCTGCTGCGGGACGCGGCGGCCGGTGCCGCCGTGGCCCCGACCATCCATCTGGCGGCGACGGACGGGTTCATCTCGCTGCCGGGGAACGTGGCGGGCGTGCATCCCGACCCGCTGGCCCCGGGGCCGTTCACCACCTGGGGCATCGGCTTCCGGGACGTGACCGCGCTCACCACCACGCAGGTGAAGGCGCAGAAGGGCAGGTTGGAGGCGCCCGCCCCGATGTGGTGGGTGAACGAGATGCAGGACACCCGGGTACAGCTCACCAACCTGGGCCTGGCCGTCCGGCCGGACCTGCTCGATTCGCACACGGTCCACTGGCACGGTTTCCGCAACGCCATCCCGCTCTTCGACGGGGTGCCGGAGCTGTCCGTCGCGGTGCCGCCCGGCCGGGCGTTCACCTACTTCTACCGGCCACGTGATCCGGGCACGTACATGTACCACTGCCACTTCGAGGACGTCGAGCACGTCTCGATGGGGATGACCGGGATCGTCTTCGTCCGGCCGAAGCAGAACGCCGGGGCGCCTGGGATCCCGGCGGGCAGGTACGTCTACAACGACGGCGACGGGTCCACCGCCTACGCCCGCGAGTGGGGCATGTTCCTGTCCGAGGCCTGGACCAAGGAGCGCTTCGAGGGGGCGCACATCCAGGAACACGACTGGAGCGAATACGACGCCGACGTCTGGCTGCTCAACGGCCGGTCCTATCCGGACACGCTGGCGCCCAACGGGGGCGGCAACGCCGCCAATGGGGACCTGATAGCACCCACCGGACACCCGAAGCTGAAATACCAGCCTTTGTCGTCTCTTGTCCGCTGCATGTCCGGCGAGAAGGTGCTCCTGCGCCTGGTCAACCTGGGATTCCAGCAGCACACCATGACGCTCGCCGGCATCCCGATGCGCGTGGTCGGAAAGGACGCCACCCTCCTGCGCGGCCGCGACGGCACCGACAACACCTACGTCACCAACGCGATCCACATCGGGCCAGGGGAGAGTGTCGATGCGATCTTCACGGCTCCTCCGGTGACCGCCGAGACCGTCTACCTGCTGTACAACCGCGCGTACGCCACGCTCTCCAACCCCGGGCTCACCGGGCTCGGCGGCCAGGTGACCCAGGTGCGCGTGCTCCCCGCGGGCAGCGGCCTGCCGCCCCAGACCAAGCCCAACACCTGAGCGGCGGGAGTCCATCATGCGTGCTCTCAAAGCGGCCGCCGCCGTGGCGCTGCTCGTCGCGTTCACGGCGAGCCCAGCCTACGCCCAGCCGCCGGAATCCGGCCTCGCCTGCACCACGGGCCCGTCCTTCGACCTGGCCACGGCCGACGGCTACGCCGGTTTCCCGGACGGCAACACGGTCTTCATGTGGAGCTACACCGTCGACGGCGGCGCCTTCCAGCTCCCCGGGCCCGTCCTGTGCGTCACCGAGGGGGACACGGTCACCATCTCGCTGCGCAACACGCTCCCGGAGCCGGTGTCGATCCTCATCCCCGGGATCACCGGCCTGACCGCCGACGGCTCGCCCGCCGAACCCCAGCTCAGCGGCGCCACCCTGACCTCGCTGGTGCAGGCCGCACCGACCGGCGGCACCGTGACGTACCAGTTCGCCGCGACCACTCCCGGCACCTACCTCTACGCCAGCGGCACCGACCCCGCCAAGCAGGTCCAGATGGGCCTCTACGGCACGCTGGTGGTGCGGCCCGCAGGCCACCCCGACCGGGCGTACGGCACGGCCGCCAGCCGGTTCAACCCGGCGGCCGAGTACGTCGCCCTGCTCTCCGAGGTCGACCCCGACCTGCACGCCGCCGTCGAGAACGCCAAGCCGTACGACGTCACCAAGCTCCACCCGCGCTACTGGCTGATCAACGGCCGGAGCTTCCCCGACACCATCGCGCCCAACGACGCCGGATGGCTGCCGAACCAGCCGTACGGAGCGCTCGTCCACATCCAGCCCAAGGACCCGGTCACCAACCCCCATCCCGCGCTCGTCCGCTACCTCAACGTCGGTGACCGCACCCACCCGTTCCACCCGCACGGCAACCACGGCCGGGTCATCGGACGCGACGCACACGCCCTGGTGAGCGGCGCCGACCAGTCGTTCGAGAACTTCCTCGCCGACATCGGCCCCGGCCAGAGCTGGGACGTCACCTACGACTGGACCGACGTCGAGCAGTGGAAGCCCGCCACCAACCCGATCCCGGTGCCGCTGCCCCAGCAGCAGAACCTCGTCTACAAGGATGACGCCACCTGGTACGGCGGCAGCCCCTATCTCGGCGTGACCGACAGCCTGCCGGTCGGCGTCACCTCCTACAACCAATGCGGCGAGTACTACCAGATGTGGCACAGCCACGCGCTCAACGAGGCCGCCAACTACGAGGCGGGCTTCGGCGGCATGATGACGCTCGAGCGCATCGACCCACCCGGGGGGTGTTCCTGATGGGACGGCGCAGTTTCGCGACGGCATGCGGAGCCATCATCGCCGCGGCCGCACTCCTCACCCAGCCGGCCGCCGCTGCCCCGCGCGCGCCCACCCGCGCGCACGACTCAGGGGTGGCGGCGGCCCTCCCCTCTTCGCCATGCACGCTGAGCGGCACCGTGCGCAGCTGCGAGTTGTGGGCCAAGACGGGCACGTTCGCGCTGCCCGGCGGGACCACGGTGCCGATCTGGGGCTACGCGCCGGCCGCCGCCGACCCGCCGACGCTACCCGGCCCCCTGCTGCTGGCGACCGTGGGGGAGACGGTGAGCATCACGCTGCACAACACGCTCGGCGACGCCACCAGCATCGGGCTGCCTGACCAGGAGCTGCCTCCCGACACGGCGGGCGCGCCTCCTGGCGGGACCAGGACGTACGAGTTCACCGCGGCCCGGCCTGGCACCTTCCGCTACGAGGCCGGGCTGACCCCCGGTGGTCCGCGCCAGGTCGCCATGGGCCTCGCCGGAGCACTCGTCGTCCGTCCCGTCCCGGGCGGCAGCGCGTACGGCACGGCCGCGACGGCCTTCGACGACGAGGCGCTGATCGTCCTGCAGGGGATCGATCCGGCGTTCAACGCCGCCCCGGTCACGTATCCGACGGCGAAGTACCGTCCCCGCTACTGGCTGATCAACGGCGCCGCCTACCCGGACACGGCGGAGATCCCCTCCGGGGCCGGGCGGCGGTTGCTGCTCCGGTACGTCAACGCCGGGCTGGAGGATCATCCGATGTCCCTGGCCGGGGCGTTCCAGCAGGTCGTGGGGGCCGACGGGCGTGAGCTCGGGCATCCGTACACCGTCCTGTCCGAGACCGTGGTCGCCGGCGGCACGATGGACGCCATCGTCGCCGTGCCGGCGGTCCCGCGGATACCGCTGTTCGAGGCGGCTCGCCGCGTCGACAACGCCGGGCACGTGACCGGCGGGTCGGTCGACTTCGGCGGCATGCTGACGTTCATCGCCGTGGGGCCGTGATGCGCCGGCTGCTGGTGGCGCTGGCGCTGGCGCTCGCGGCCGGGCTGGTGGTCCTGCTGGCCCTGCCCGACCGTGCGGACCGGCCGGCGGGGATGCCGGTCAGTCCCGAGGTCGAGCAGCGGTACGGCGTGCGCTTCACCATGGTGGGCGTCACAGCCGACCACGGGCTCCTCGACGTGCGGTTCATCGTGCTGGACCCGGATCATGCGACGGACATGTTGTCGGATGCCGACCGGCTGCCGGATGTCGTGGTGGAGAGCCGGGGTAAGGCGTTGCCGTCGCCCGCGCTCATGCCGATGATCCACAATCCCGTGGCCGGCCGCACCTACTACGTGCTGTACCGCAACTCGGGAGGCGTCGTGATGGCGGGCGACACGGTGACGCTGGCCTTCGACGAGGCGAGGTTGCGGCATGTCCCGGTTCTGTAGGGTCGCCGCGCTCGCGCTCGCGCTGGTCTTCTTCACAGCGGGTCCGGCCGCGGCCCATCCGCTCCTGACCGGTTCGGAGCCCGCCGACGGCCAGACGCTGGCGGCGTCCCCCGACCGGCTGTTGCTCGAGTTCAGCGAGGCGCTCCTCGCCTCGTCCGTACGAGTGTCGCTGTATCCCTCCGCCGGCGCGGCCAGCGATCTGACCACCTCGGCGCTGACCCCCACCCGGTTCGTGGCTCCCTTGCCCCGCCTCGGCGACGACATCTACGAGGTGCGGTGGGAGGCGACCTCCAGCGAGGACGGCCACACGCTGAGCGGGAGCCTGGTGTTCGGTGTCCAGCGCGCGGTCGCCGCGTCGGCGCCGGGGGAGCGCGGCGGACCGCAAGCGCTGGATTCCGCGCTGGCCCTCGCCCGCGTGGCGGGCGCCTCGCTCGCCGTCGGCGGCTTCCTCGTCGCGGTCCTCCTGGTGCCGCTCGCCCGGCGCCGCCGGCCGTCGGGACCGTGGACCCTCGTCACCCGCCGCGCCCTGCGGGTCGCCTCGGCCGGGGCGGCCACCGGGGTTCTCGCGGTGATCGCCATCGGGGTCGCGAGCTCGGCCTGGCAAGTGGCCGCCGCCGCACATGGACGGCGGCTGATCGAGCAACTGGCCCTGCTCCTCACCGGTCTCATCATCGCCCACCGCACCCACATCGCCCACCGCACCCACACCGCCCACCGCACCCACACCGCCCACCGCCCTCTGACCACCGGTCCGACCGTTACCGCCGGCCGCGCCCTCACCACCGATCAGGCGCCCGCCGATCGCGGTGCCGGCACCGCCCGTGACCCGTTCGGCGCCGGAGGGGCGGGCTTCGCAGGGCTGGTCGCCGTGGCGCTCGCCGTCGGCATCGGAGCCCTCGACGGCCATGCCGCCGTCGCCGGAGAGGCCGTCGCGGCCGCCGTGCACGCCCTCGCGGCCTCGGTATGGATCGGCGGCGTGATCGCTCTCGCGGCCGCCGGCTGGCCGCTGCTCGTCGGCGGCTCACCCGCCCGCCCCGAGCCGTCCCGGAAGGCGCTGGCCCGAGCGCTGCTCGGCGCCTACACGGTGCCCGCCGTGGTGTCGGTCGTGGCGCTCGGCGTGACGGGCCCCGTGCTCGCCGGACGCCAGATCGCCACGCCGTACGCCGCCGTGACGACTCCGTACGGGCTCATCCTGGCGGCGAAGCTCCTGGTCCTGGGAGGTGTGGCGGTCATCGCCGTCCTCTCCGCCCGGGGACGGTCGGGCCGCCGGCCGCTGCTCATGGAGGCGGTGCTTCTGGGCACGGTGGCCTGCTGCGCGGCCCTTCTCACCGTCACCCCACCCGCCAGAGGCCCGGGCCTGGAGCCGGCGCCCGCCGCCGCGCCGCTGCAGCGCAGCGTCAGGCTGGACGACCTGGTGCTGGAGGTGTCCGTACGGCCCGGCACCCCCGGCCGGAACCTGGTCACCGTAGAGGTCCACGACACCCGGCGCCCGGCGCCCGGCACGGTGCGCGCGGTGCGGCTGGGCCTGCCGGGCTCCGCTCTCCTCGGGACGCTGCCCTTGACCGAGCGGCGCTGGCAGGCCACCGCGGACCTGCCGCCGGCTCAGGGCGTGCCGATCCGGGTCGACGTCGTCAGGGAAGGCCTGCCACCCGCCGGGACGACGCTGGAGTGGACCATCCGGGGGGCGGAGCCCCACGGCTTCATGGCGGATCAGCCCCTGGTCCCGATCACGAACGGTTTGGCGTGGGCGATCAGCGCCGTCGCCGCGGCCGTCCTGGCCCTCGTATGGAGGAGAAGGCGCCACCATGAGATCTCTGGCGATCGTCCTGACCATGCTGCTGACCTCGGTCGTGCACGCGCCGGGGCCTGACCGGGTCGCGGTCGTCGTCTATCTCAAGGACAGGGCGGACCTCGGCGCGGTGCCGCCCGGAGATCGCCGGCTGCGTCGGCAGAGGGTGGTGGGAGAGCTGCACCGGGTGGCGGACCGCGCCCAGGCATCGCTGCTGCGCCTCCTCGACGCCGAGCGCCGGCGCGGCGTCGTCACCGGCGTACGCCGCCTGTGGAACGTGAACGCGATCGCGCTGACCACCACGCGGGAGCTCGCCGACGCCATCGCCCGCCGCCCCGAGGTGGCGTCTGTGGCCGCCGACGAGACCGCGTTCGCACCCGTGGGGCAGATCGAGGTCAACCTCACGCAGTCCGGCGCCCCCGGCCTCTGGTCACTTGGCCTGCGCGGCACGGGGGTCGTGGTGGCGAACGTGGACACCGGCGTCGACGTCACCCACCCCGACCTCGCGGCACGCTGGCGCGGCGGCCCGAACTCCTGGTTCGACCCGAACGGCGAGCACGTGACGCCGGCCGACGTCTCGGGGCACGGCACCTGGACCATGGGCGTCATGGCCGGCGGAGACGCGTCCGGTGCGGCGATCGGCGTCGCGCCGGACACCACGTGGATCGCGGCCAAGGCGTTCGACGACGGCGGAGTGGCCACGACCTCGGGCCTGCACGCCATCTTCCAGTGGCTGCTCGATCCCGACGGCGACCCGGCGACCGACGACGCCCCCGACGTGGTGAACAACTCGTGGGCGTTCTCCGCCAAGGGCTGCAATCTGACCTTCGAACCCGACCTCGCCGCGCTGCGCGCGATCGGGATTCTGCCGGTATTCGCGGCCGGCAACGGCGGCCCGTACGCCGCCGGCTCCTACAGCCCGGCGAACAACCCGTCCGCCTTCTCTGTCGGGGTGGTCAACGGCGCCGACACGATCCTGTCCATGTCCAGCCGCGGGCCGTCGACGTGCGGAGGTCGCACCGGCGTGTTCCCCGACCTGGTCGCGTCCGGCAAGGACATCTGGACCAGCGACTTGTACGGCATGTGGACGACCGCGACGGGCACGTCCATGGCCGCGCCACACGTGGGCGGCGTCCTGGCGCTCCTGCTCTCCGGCAAGCCCGGCCGCACGCCCGGCCAGCAGGCCGCCGCCCTCGTGGCCGGCGCCCACGACCTCGGCGTCCCCGGCCCCGACAACACCTATGGCGCAGGCCGCCTCGACGCCGTGGCGACCTGGAACGCCTTACCCTGACCGGCAGCGGTGCGAACCCGCCCTGGCTCCTCCCAGCCGCCGGGCTGAGCCGGCGGACGGTCGCCGACTATGTCCCGCGGCCGCGCTCGCCGTCCGCGATGCGCCAGAATTCGCGCGTGCGTTATTGACGGCTGGTCGCCTGCCGCCGCATCGTAAGTATGCATCAGGAACCTAGATGCTTACCAGATACCTATCGGGACCTCCATGAACGACGCCTACACGACCCTGCGGGTGAGCCGCGAAGCCGGCATCGCCCGCGTCACGCTTGACAACCCACCCGTCAATGTCTTGGCTCTCGCCCTGATGCGCGACCTCCGGCACCTGCTGACCGCGCTTCGGGACGACGACTCGGTAAGCGTCATCGTGTTCGACAGCGCCAATCCTGAGTTCTTCATCGACCACGTCGACATGTCGCTGGGTGACACCCCGGACGCGTTGGACAAGCCGGGATGGCGCGCGGCGGCGGGGCGGAGTTCGTCGCGGCCGCGGACATGACGTTCGCGGCGATCGGCCGCGCCGGGATCGGCCAGATCGAAGCCCTCATGGGCATCGTGCCCGGCGGAGGGGGCACGCAATATCTCGCCGGCAGGGTCGGCCGCAACCGCGCGCTGGAGGCGGTGCTGAGTGCCGGCCTGTACGACGCCGAGACCGCGGAGCGCTACGGCTGGGTCAACCGCGCCGTCCCCGCCGACGAACTCGACGAGGTCGTTGACCGGCTGGCCCGCAACATCGCCGCCTTGCCCGAGGGCGTGATCGCAGCGGCCAAGCACGTCATCCTGCCGGAGGATCTGGCTGAGGGGCTCCTGCGGGAGAACGACGCCTGGATGGGACAGATCATGCGCCCTGCGGCCACAGGGCTGATCCGCGACGGACTGGCCCACGGCGCCCAGACCCCCGACGGCGAACGCGATCTCGAGGGCCTCCTCCGGAGACTGGCCCGTTAGGACCCGGACGAGGGTCCGCACAGAAACGCTTGTGAGCAGGCTCGTCGGTTCGGCGATCAGGCATGGGGGGAGACGGCTTGATCTACGACCCGGTCCGCTCGTGCTCAAGACGAGGTCCCGACACAAGAGGCTGGAGAACGTCCGCCGTCGGCCACCTGCGGATCATCGGCGAGCGGCGCTGACCCGGTTCGCGAGCTCAGTCCGATTCGTCGGCGAACAACGCACGCGTCAGGGTCTCCGTCATCACCTGGACGGCGTGCTCCTGGCTCAGCCCGAACTGCGGGACCAGCGCGGACCATGACGCGAATCCGGTGGCGCAGTAGGTCATCGCCTGCGCGTCGCGCAGCGGCACCCGTAGGAGCCCCTGTTCGGCGGCTCTGGTGAGGATGTCGGTGGCCCGGCCCAGCCGTAACCTGCGGGCCTCGGCCAGGGCCGCCGTGAAGTCCTCGGAGTTGCGGATGGCCAGCATCGCCTCCAGCTTGTCGGACTCCACCGCGAACAGCCCGTACCAGTCGTGGATGAGTGCGCGGAATGCCTCGAGCGGTGGCGTGTCCGAGGTGTCGGCCGTGTCTGGCGCCAGCTGGGCGAATTCCTCGGTGATGGCCCCCATGGCGGCGCCGAGCAGTTCGTCGGAGGAGGTGAAGTGGTTGTAGGCGGTGCGCACGGAGACGTCGGCGCGTTCGGCGATCTCGGCCATCTGCACCGCTATCGACCCGCGCTCGATGATCAGCGCATGGACCGCCGTGATCAGGCGAGCACGGGTCTGCTCACGCTGGACGCTACGACGATCCATCGAGTACGCGCGGGCCACTGTGCTCCTCGTGTCGGCGGACGCTCGTCTCGGAAGGGCCAGGACCCACGAGACGTCGATCACTCTGCCCCGCCGCGGCCTTGCGAAGGAGCTGTTTCCCGAGTGTAACAAATTGCCTTCACACTTGCATGCAATCTATAGGAAGGATTACGTTCAGCCCCTGAACAGGCAACGTGACTGTCCGGAATCCACGTCACATGGCGAAGGGCACCCGACGTTGCGCACGCAGGAGCTGGAGGCAGCATGCGGACCACTCGAACCCTTACCACCCTGGTGGCCGGCGTCCTCGGTCTGACCACGCTAGCGGGGTGCGGGTCCGGCCCTGCCGCCGGCGAGGGGAAATCGCTGACCTTCGTCGCCTATGGCGGAGTCAGCCAGGACGTGCTGATGCGGCAGTGGCTCGAACCCTGGGGCAAGACCAGCGGCGTCAAGCTGACCCAGGACTCTCCGACCGACTACGCCAAGCTCGCCTCGATGGTCGAGGCGGGCAAGGTCACGTGGGACCTGGTCGACACCGAGCCGTTCTATCCCATCCAGGAGTGCGGCAAGTCAGTCGTCAAGCTGGACCCCGCCGGTATCGACACCGCAAAGCTGCCGGAGGGCACCGTCAGCGACTGCGCGGTCCCCCTGTGGGGCTACTCGTTGCTGCTCGTCTACAACAAGGACAAGTACGCCGCCAAGCCTCCGACGTCCTTCGCCGACTTCTTCGACCTGAAGGCATTCCCCGGGACCCGGGCCGCTCCGGCGAACGTGACCGCGGGCCCCCTGGAGGCCGCGCTGCTGGCCGACGGGGTCGCGCCGGAGGAGCTCTACCCGCTGGACATCCCGCGGGCGCTGAGGAAGTGGGACGCGCTCAAGGGCAAGGTGAGCCTCTGGAAGACCTCCTCGGTGAGTCAGCAGCAGCTGGAGGCCAAGCAGGCGGACATGTCGCTGATCTGGTCGGGCCGCGTCGCGGAGGCGGTGAAGAACGGCGCGCCGTACGCGCCGGTGTGGAAGCAGAACCTGTTCGGGTGGGCGTCCGTGGTCATCCCCAAGGGCAGCGCGCACGCCGAGGAGGCACGGTCGGCCATCAAAGACCTGCTCACCGCGCGGACTCAGGCGCGTCTGGCGGAGAACATCGCCTATGCCCCCGTCAATTCCGATGCCAAGCCCAATCTGGACAAGGTCTACGCCGACTACAACGTCACCGCCCCGGCCATCGCCGAGCAGTCCGTCCGGCAGGACGCCCAGTGGTGGGCGCAGAACCAGCAGCAAGCCGTCACGCAGTGGACCGCGTGGACCACGTCATGAGCGTCCCGGCGGGACTCCGCCGCAGGTTCCGGCCCGACCCCGCGTCGGCGCTGCTCCTGCCGGCGCTGCTGGCCCTGGCGGTCTTCTTCCTCTATCCGGCGATCTCGCTGATCTGGCGCAGTCTGAGCGAGCCCGCACCAGGCCTTGAGCAGTACCGGCGGCTCCTGGACGACGGCGTCACGCTCGGCGTCATGGGCCGTACGCTCTGGGTCGCCGCTCTCGTCAGCGTCGTCACCCTGCTCGTGGCCTATCCCTACGCGTACCTGATGACGAAGGTCGGCGACCGGGCCAGGGCCGTGCTGGTGGCGCTCGCCCTGCTGCCCTTCTGGCTCAGCCTCATGGCCAGGACCTTCGCCTGGGTGGTGCTGCTGCAGCGCGGGGGACCGGTCAGCCGGCTGCTCGAACTGCTGGGGATGCACGACGTGACGCTGGTCGGCACGCTGCCCGGCGTCGTGATCGGCATGGTGCAGGTGCTCCTGCCCTTCATGGTGCTGCCGCTCTACAGCACCATGAAGGGCATCGACCGGCGGCTGGTGGTGGCCGCCCGGGGGATGGGCGCCCGGCCGGCGACCGCCTTCAGGACGGTCTTCCTGCCGATGTCGGTGCCCGGCGTCGTCGCCGGGCTGACCCTCGTGTTCGTCGTGGCGCTCGGCTTCTACGTCACGCCGGTCCTGCTCGGCGCCCCGCAGAACGCGCTGGCCGCCCAGATCATCGGCATCAAGGTCGAACAGCTCCGCGACTTCCCCGCCGCCGGGGCGATGGCCGTCCTCATGCTCGTGGCCACCGCCGTGGTGCTGGCGGCGGCGAGCCGGATGATCAGGATCGGCGATCTGTTCGGCAGGGGCCGATGAGCCGCCGGGAGCTGGATCGCGGCGGGCCCTGGCTGTGGACCTGGGCGGCCGCCACCGCGTTGCTGCTGCTCGCGCCCACCCTGGTGGTCATCCCGCTGAGCTTCACCGGCGAGGCGTCGTTCGTGCTCCCGCCGAAGAGCTGGTCGCTGCGCTGGTACGAGGAGTTCTTCACCGACCCGGGCTGGCGCGACGCGCTGATGTCGTCGTTGCGGGTCGCGCTGGCGACCACGCTCGTCGCCACGGTGCTGGGCACGGCCGCCGCGTACGGGCTGAGCCGGATGCGCGGACGTGCCGCGGCCCTGGTCAACGGGCTGCTGCTCAGCCCGCTGATCATGCCGCAGGTCGTCACCGCGGTCGCTGTGCTCGCCGTCTACCTGCGCTGGCAGCTCAACGGCACCCTGATCGGGTTCGTCGCCGCGCACACCATGCTGGCCATGCCGTACGTCGTGGTGACCGTGCAGTCGAGCCTGCGCGGCTACGACCGCAGCCTCGACCTCGCAGCGGCCGGTCTGGGTGCGGGCGCCTGGACCCGGTTCAGGACCGTCACGCTGCCGCTGCTCACGAGCGGCATCCTCAGCGGCGCCGTGTTCGCGTTCGTGGTCTCGCTCGACGACGTCGTGATCGCCGTCTACCTGCAGACGCCCGCGCTGCGGACGCTGCCGGTGGAGATGTACGACAGCGTCACCGTGGACGTCGATCCCACGATCGCGGCGGCGGCCACGCTGATTCTCGCGGTCACCACCGCGTTGCTCCTGCTCCCCTCGTTGATCCGCCACAAGAAGACAGACCGCAAGAAGACAGACCGCAAGAAGACAGATCCCCAGAAGACAGGCAGGGTGAGGCTTCCGTGACCACTCCAGCAGGCCAGGGTGCCTCACTCCAGCTCGACCGGCTCGTCAAACGATTCGGCGGATCCGGTTCCGCCGCCGTGGACGAGGTGAGCCTGACCGTCAAAGCCGGGGAGTTCGTGGCCTTCCTCGGCCCGAGCGGCTCGGGCAAGACGACCACGCTCAACATGATCGCCGGGTTCACCCCGATCACCTCGGGGCGGGTCCTGGTCGACGGCCGCGACGTGGCCGCACGGCCGGCCCACCGGCGCGACCTCGGCTTCGTCTTCCAGCACTACGCGTTGTTCCCGCACCTCACGGCGGCGCAGAACATCGCCTACCCGCTGCGCCGGCGCAAGGTCGGCCGCCAGGGCATCGCCACCCGCGTCCGGGAGGCCATGGAGCTCGTACGCCTGGACGACCTCGGCGGCCGGCTGCCCGCCCAGCTGTCCGGCGGTCAGCAGCAGCGCGTCGCGCTGGCCAGGGCCCTGGTCTACCGGCCCAGGGTGCTGCTCCTGGATGAGCCGCTCGGCGCCCTGGACCGGCAGCTGCGCGAGTGGCTGCAGCGCGAGCTCAAGCGACTGCACCGGGAGCTCGGCATCACCTTCGTCTGCGTCACGCACGACCAGGACGAGGCGCTGTCGATGGCCGATCGCATCGCGATCTTCGACGGCGGCCGGCTGCGGCAGGTCGGCACACCCTCCGGGCTGTACCGCCGCCCGGACTCGCTCTTCGTGGCCCGCTTCCTGGGCGAGTCCACCGTGCTGCGCGGCTGCCGCCCCGGCGGCGACGGCGTGCTCGGCTACGCCGGGACGCGCCTCGGTGTGCCGGAAGGCGTAAGCCGCTCCGCGGACACGGTGGCCCTGGTGCTCAGGCCCGAGTCGCTGTCACTGGCCCCCCGCGGTGGAGACGCGCCTGCCTGCGCCAACGCCGTCGGCGTCGACGTCACCGACGTCGTCTACCTCGGGCACACCCGCCGGGTCACGGTCCGGCTGCCGGACGGCACCGAAGGCTCGGTCACCCAGCCGGCGGACGATCCCGCCGACTGGCGGCCGGGCGAGAGCGCCTGGATGACCTGGAGCCCTCGGCACGGCGCCGTCGTACCGGATGCCGGTCACGCGGCGAGCGCCGCGTCCGCCACGACCCAGATCCCCACAATCGAACGGAGTCAAATGTGACCGCACAGCTCAAACTCGCCAACGCCGTCCTGTGGTCGCCCGATCTGCCGGAACCGGTGGACGGCGCCGACATCCTGGTGGCCGGCGGCCGGGTGGCGGAGATCGTCCCGGCGGGCACCGGAGGCCCGGCGGAGACGGTCGTCGACTGCGCCGGCCGGTGGGTGCTGCCGGGACTGATCGACAGCCACATGCACTCCTGGGGTGCCCGTTCGCCCAATCCCGTGCACTGGGTCGTCGGCCAGTCGCCGCTGTCGTGGTTCCGCGCTGTCGGCGACCTGCGCCGCGTCTTGGACGCGGGGTTCACCACCGTGCGCGAGGCCGGCGGCCCGCTCGGCCCGGGCCTGCGCGACGCGATCGCCGAGGGTGAGGTGGCCGGGCCCCGGGTGATCCCCGCCCACCTGGGCATCTCCCGGACCGGCGGGCACGGCGACTGCCACAGCCTGCCCATCGCATGGGTGGGCCAGCAGCCGTACATGGCCAGGATCGCCGACGGCCCCGACGAGGTCCGTACAGCGGTCCGGATGGCCGCCAGGGACGGCGGCGAGTGGGTGAAGATCTGGGCCAGCGGCGCCATCGCGCTGTCGGATCACGACTCTCCCGAGCACCTGCACTTCAGCGTCGAGGAGCTGGAGGTCATCTGCCGGGAGGCGCACGCCCTGGGCATGACCGTCGGCGCGCACGTGGAGTTCCCGAGCGCGATCAAGGCGTGCGTGCGGGCCGGCGTCGACGTCATCGAGCACGGCTTCATCCTCGACGAGGAGACCTGCCTGCTGATGGCCGAGCGCGGCGTACCGGTGGTGAGCACCATGGCCCTGCTCCACCGCTACCTGCGATGGGATGGCCCAGAGATCACCGAGGCGCAGGTCGAGATGGCCCGCACGTTGCTGCCCTCCGTGCACGCCAGCGCGCTGCTCGCCTACCGGTCGGGCGTCACGGTGGCGATCGGGTCCGACAGCTTCGCCGAGCCGCTCACCCCGTTCGGCGCCAACGCCGAGGAACTCCTCGCCCTGCGCGAGGCCGGGCTGCCCGCCGAGGCGTGCCTGACCGCCGCCACCATCAACGGCGCCCGGGTCGCTGGACGGGAGAAGGACCTGGGCAGCGTCACGGTCGGCAAGATCGCCGACCTGATCGTCACCGGCCGGACCAGCCCTCTGGACGACCTGAACGCCGTCGTCGGCCCCGACAAGATCGCGCTGGTCCTGCGTGACGGCGTGCCCGTGGCCGGCACGGGCCTGCGCCGGTCCATCAGCCTGTGAGGAGCATCATGACCACCACCATCGACGGCATCGCCAACGTCAACGTCTGGACCGGTGACGGCACCGTCGTCCACGACACGGGAGTGAGCGTCTCCGGCGGCCGGATCGCGGCCGTCGCCCCGCTCCCCGCGGACGCGCCCGGCGTACTCGACGGGCAGGGCGGCTGGGTCATCCCCGGCCTGATCGACTGCCACATCCACCTGTGGGGCGCCCGTACCCCGCATCCCGTGCACTGGGTGGTGGATCCGCGGCTGCCCAACGCGCTGCGCTCGGTCGCCGACGTGGGCAAGATCCTGCGCTCCGGCTTCACCACCGTCCGGGAGGCCGGAGGCACGCTGGGCCCGTCGCTGCGTCAGGTCATCGACGCCGGTGACATCGAGGGGCCGCGCGTGGTGCCCGCCTACCTCGGGCTGTCGCGCACCGGCGGGCACGGCGACTGCCACACGCTGCCGATGGCGTGGGTGCGTGAGCAGCCGTTCATGGCGCTGGTCACCGACGGCCCCGCCAACCTGCGGCGAGCCGTGCGCACCGTGGCCCGCGAGGGCGGTCGCTGGGTCAAGGTGTGGGCCAGCGGCGGCGTGCTGTCCGAGCGAGACGACCCCGAGCACGTGCACTACGGGCCCGACGAACTCGCCGCGATCGTCGAGGAGGCGCACGCCATCGACCTGCCCGTCGGCGCGCACTGCGAGTCCCTGGCCGCGACCTACGCCGCCGTCGAGGCCGGCGTGGACGCGATCGAGCACGGCTTCCAGCTCGACGAGGGCGTCTGCCAGGCGATGCGGGAGCGCGGCGTCACTCTGGTCAGCACCCTGTCGGTGCTGCAGCGGTACGTACGCTGGGAAGGCCCCGAGATCTCACCCGAGCAGCGTGAGACGTCCAAGCGGCTGCTGGTGATCGCGGAGGAGAGCCTCAACCTCGCGGTCGCGACCGGCGTACGGGTGGCCATGGGCTCCGACTGCTTCTCCGAGCCGATGACACCGTTCGGGCACAGTGCCGACGAGCTGGGGTACATGCGCGACGCCGGCGTGGACGCCGAGACCTGCCTGCGCAGCGCCACCAGCGTGGCGGCACGATTGGTCGGTATGGAGTCCAGGATCGGCATGGTCACCGAGGGCAGGCTCGCCGACTTCCTGCTCCTGCCCGCCGACCCGCGCCAGGACCTGGACGTCGTGATCCGCCCCGAACGGATCACCGCCGTGATCAAGGACGGCCGCCGTGTCCGCTGACACCGGCTTCGTCAACGGGGAGGTCTCCTACTGGTATCGCGAGGAGGGGCTCCCCGGCCCCGGGCCCCGCCTGGACGGCAACCTGCCGGCCGACGTGGTGATCGTGGGCGCCGGTTACACGGGCCTGTGGACCGCCTACTACCTCAAGCAGGCCGACCCGTCGCTGGACGTGGTGCTCCTGGAGAAGGAGTTCGCCGGGTTCGGCGCATCCGGCCGCAACGGCGGCTGGCTCACCGCGGCCCTGGCCGGTTCACCCGAACGCTACGCCCGCAGCCACGGTCACGACGCGGCCGTGCGGCTGCAGCGGGAGATGATCACCTCCGTGGACGAGGTGATCGCGGCCTGTGAGAAGGAGGGCATCGACGCCGACATCGTCAAGGGCGGCGTTCTGACCGTCGCACGCGGTTCCGCCCAGACCGCCCGGCTGCGCGCGTCGGTGACGCGCATGCGCTCCTGGGGTTTCGAGGAGGAGGACCTGCGCCTGGTCGAGCCGGGCGAGCGGCTGCGGGTGGCCGGGGCGGTGGCCGGGTCGTGGAGCCCGCACTGCGCCCGCGTCCAACCGGCCAAGCTCGTCCAAGGGCTGGCGCGGGTCGTCCGGGGTCTCGGCGTGCGGATCTTCGAGGGCACGCCGGTGACCGAACTGGCCCCCCATCGTGCGATCACGCCGTACGGAACGGTCAGCGCGCCGTACGTGATCCGGGCGACAGAGGGCTTCACCGCGGGCATCTCCGGCCTACGCCGGCAGTGGCTGCCCATGAACAGCTCCATGATCGTCACCGCGCCTCTGCCCGAGGCGTTCTGGGACGAGGTCGGCTGGCAAGGCCGCGACCTGCTCGGAGACGAGGCGCACTACTACATGTACGCCCAGCGCACCGCCGACGACCGCATCGCCTTCGGCGGCCGGGGCAAGCCCTACCTGTACGGCTCCCGGATCGACGCGCGCGGGCACACACCCGCCCAGACCGTCGACGCACTGTGGTCCCTGCTCCTGGACTTCTTCCCCGGCGCCGCCACGTCCCGGGTCGAGCACGCCTGGTCAGGTGTGCTCGGCGTGCCCCGAGACTGGTGCTCGACCGTGCACGTGGACCACGCCACCGGGCTCGGCTGGGCGGGCGGCTACACCGGCCACGGCGTCACCACCGCCAATCTGGCCGGGCGAACGCTCCGCGACCTGATCCTGCGAGAGAAGAGTGAGCTCACCTCCCTGCCGTGGGTGGGCAGGACCGTGCGGCGATGGGAGCCCGAGCCGCTGCGCTGGCTCGGAGTGCACGCGATGTACGGCCTCTACCGGGCGGCCGACGCCAGGGAGCGGACCCGCCCGCGTACGTCGTTCCTCGCCCGGCTCGCGGACCTCATCACCGGGCACGCCTGACAGGCGGGCCGCGGGTGGATCGCCCGAGGCCTACATCACGGTGGTGACAGGACTCGCCTCAGGACTGGAGAACGTGCCTGGAGCATCGGCCCGACGTGGCCGTGATCGACACCGTACCTGTCGTATTCCACCGCGCGCATGCTCATCGGGCGGTCTCCGTGTCTACGATGACGACGATCTTGCCGCGGGTGTGCTCGTGCGCCAGGTCCAGGTAGGCGCGCGCCGCATCCCTCAGGACATAGGTCCTGGTCGCGGGCTCGGGCAGCGTGCCGTCGAGCACGTGGGCGGCCAGGGTATCCAGGGTGCAGGGACGGAGGTCGGTGGTGCCCATCACCGTGGTGACCGCCGGGTGGGCGGGCGTACCGGGAGTGGTGCTAAGCAGTCGTCCGCCGGGGCGCAGCATCTGGGTTGCCGCGATGACCGCCTCGCCCGTCAGCGCGAGGTTCACCACCGCGTCCACGCCTTCGGGGTGACGCCGGCCGCACCTCCTGGGTCAGGTCGCTGTCGCGGTAGCCGATCACCTCGGCGGCGCCCAGGCCCCGCAGGTAGTCCCGGTCGGGCTCGGCGCCGCTGGCGATGACGGTGCACTGCCTGGCCAGCAGCGGCACGACGACGCTGCCGATGCCGCCGGGCGCGCCGATCACCAGGACGGTCTCGCGCGGCTGGAACCGTCCGCGATCGAGGACGGCGAGCCCGGTCATACCGGTGCTGGGCAGCGCGGCCGCGATGACCGCGCTCAGCTTCGACGGCCGCTTGGCCAGGTACGGCCCGGCTTGAAAGGTCGCGTACTCGGCCAGCGCGCCGGAGGTGACGGCGGGGATGCCGACGCCGGCGGCGAACGACGGCGGCGCGCCGAAGCCGAACACCTCCTCGCCCACCTCGAACCCGTGTGTGCCGGGGCCGATCTTGGTCACCGTGCCGGCCAGGTCGTCGGTGCCGGGGACGAACGGGAAGTCCAGCGGGACCATCTCGCGTACCGTTCCTGCGGTCATCAGCAGGTCGGCCGGGTTGAGCGAGGCGGCGGTGTTCCGTCTCAACCTGGACAGGAGGCTCGAGATGTCTCGGGAGAACGTCCGGGTCCGGCGTACCCGTACGCTGCTCAGGCAGGCCCTGGTCGAGCTCATCGAGGAGCACGGCTTCGAGCGGCTCACGGTCGGGCAGATCACCGAGCGGGCGATGGTGAGCAGGGCCGCCTTCTATCGCAACTATCGCGACAAGTACCAGCTCGTGGAGCAGATCTTCGAGGAGGCCATGGGCGAGCTGCTCGGCACCATGACCGACCAGCCCGGCACGCCGGTGCTGGAGCGATGGACCGGCTTCTTCGAGCACATCGACCATTACCACCGCCTCTACGGCGCGCTTGCGGGCTCGCACGAGCGCACGGTCGGGTGTCAGCGCCGACGGGCGTCCAGGTCGCATCAGCAGGCCCATGTAAAAGACCAGCAGGCGGAGGTGGGGTGGGAGTTCCTGGCCCATGCGCGCGCTCAGGACACCCTCGGTGCGGCCCATCTTCACCATCGCCGACGAACTCATCGTCGAGGCCACCCCGCGCGCAGCGCACGTGACCTACATGCGTCAGCTTCTCGGTCGTGAACGACCGAGCTTGCAGCTCCTCGCCGTCGATGGCGTCGACGGTCTGGTCCGCGTCAGGCAGCGTGACTCACTGCCCAGCCCGTCACACCGCGTGCGGCGATGTTGCGGGCTGCGTTGACGTCGGCGTGCTCAGCGAAGCCGCACGACGTACACGAGAAAGAGGCTTGATCGAGCCGGTTGCCGCGGTCCACATGCCCGCACGAGGAGCATTGCTGGGAGGTGAAGGCAGGATCGATGTGGATGACGGCAATCCCGGCGCGGGCCGCCTTGTAGCCGATGAAGCCGCCCAGTTGGTGGAAGCTCCAGGAATGCAGCGTGACCCGCTGGGGCTTGCGAAGCCGTACCCGCTCGCGGATGTCCCGCAGGTCTTCCAGGGCGATCCCACGTCCGGTGCGTTCTGCCTCGGTCACGATCTGCTTGGCGATGACATGGTTGGTGTTGGCGGCGAACCGCGCCTCGGCCCGGCGCCGCTTTTTCAGAAGGTGTCTTCGATCCTCTAGTAGCGGGCTTGCCCGATCCCGATGCTGCCCGACCATTCCGAGATATTCCTTGACACGAATATTCGTTGTGGAGAATACTTCTCGACATGGACGCACTTCTCACCACACTGGCCGACCCGGCCCGCTGGCGGCTCGTGGGCCTGCTGGCCGAGCGGCCCCGGCCGGTCGGTGTTCTCGCTCAGCTCGCCCAGGCGCGCCAGCCGCAGACGACCAAACATCTGCAGGCCCTTGAGCGTGCCGGCGTCGTCACCTCCCAGCGCTCCGGCCAGCGCCGCGTCTACGCGCTGCGGCCCGCACCCCTGCGGGAACTGGCGGCTGCGCTCACTCGGCTGGCCGACACCGCGGACCAAGCCGGCGGCTCGCGCGAGACCTACGACCGCTACCAGCTCAGCCTCCACGCAGAGCGGCTCGCCGCCAAGGAGCCGGGGTGGGCCGATGGCCGCTCGTTCACGTTCCACCGGTCGCTGCCAGCGGGCCCGGAAGAGGTCTGGCACCACCTGACCGAGGCCTCTCTACTCGCCCGCTGGTGGACGCCGGCCGACCTGCGCGTCTCCGAGCTCGTCTTCGAGGCGCGACCGGGTGGGCGGATCGTTCATGAGTACCGCGACGCCGAGGACGTCGACGGCTCCGACCTGGTCGCCGGGCGCGCGCTGGGAGTCGTTGAGGACGTACGCCCCGGTGAGCGCCTCGCCTATCGGCTCTCCCCCCAGCTTCCCGACGGCAGCCTCGCCTTCACCGCCCACCTTGACCTCGGCCTCCGGCCCACCGACACGGGCACAGAACTCGACGTCCACTTCCAAGTCACCGACAGCACGGTCGACTCAGCGGACTTCATCGCAGGCATCGAGATCGGCTTCGGCCAGAGCCTCGACAAGCTCGCGGCGACCCTCGCTGCGGACACGCACAACACCGAGCACGACACCCATACAAGGAGCACCAAATGACGAACTCGACCGGCCGCAGGGTGACCGCGAACCTGAGCCTCACCCTCGACGGGCGTTACAACGGTCCCGGCGGGCCCAGCGATTTCGCCGCGTTCGCCCCCTATGTGACCAGCGAGGTCGCGCGAAACCACATGAACCGCATCTGGGAGAGTGCGACGACGGCGCTGCTCGGCCGACTCAACGCTGAGGGATTCATGGGCTACTGGCCAGCGGTCGCCAAAGACGAGAACGCCGACCCACGTGATCGCGGATACGCCAAGTGGCTGGTCGACACGGAAAAGGTGGTCTTCTCCGCCACCTTGACCGAGGCCCCGTGGGAACGCACCCGCGTGGTAAACGCCCCCGCCGCCGACGTCGTTACCGACCTCAAGGCCACTGGTGAGGGCGACATCCTCGTTCAACAGCAGCGCGAGCATCATCAAACCACTCCTGGCGGCCGACTTGCTCGACCGGCTGCACCTCATGATCTTCCCCGAGATCGCCGGGGGTGGGCAGCGACTGTTCGACGATGGCCTGCCGGCTTCGAAGTGGATGCTCATCCACCAGCAAAGCGGCGAACTGGGCGAGATCGCCATGGTCTACGACCGAGCCCGCTAAGAAGGCACCTTCGATCCAGCAGCAGCAGCCGTCCCTGCCCACCGGCGACGGCGTTGCGGATCAGTGCGCGCACGCCGGCCGGGTCGGTGTCGGTGTCCCGCTCCACATAGACCGGCAGGTCCCCGGCGGCGCCGGGCACGTCGATGGCGGCGTGCACCCCCAAATCGGCCACCGGGTCGGCATCACCGGCCGGCAACAGGTCGACCAGCCGCGCAAGATCCGGCTCGCCGTCCTCGCCCACAGCACGTCTGCGGGCCGCCTGCCACGCCTCATGCCGATCCCTGGACACCCCGCAGACGCGCAGGAACACCGCCAGAGTCCGCTCGCTGGGCCGCCCCCTGATGAACATGTCACTGACGGTCGACTTGGCCAGGCTCTCTGGCGGCTTCAGCTTGCCTGCGGCGGTCTCGATGCCTTGAGGGCCGCGCGTCCCGGCCAGAGCCTTCAGGGCCTGCGCCAACTGCTCGCACGTGCGTACCGCGGCCGGGTTCGGTGGCGTAGCCGACGAGCCGGACGCTGCCGTTGCTTCGTTGGGACCCATCAAGGCTCCTTCACCTGCCGGCTCACCGGACAAGGAGGCCCGGCCGGCTCGCGCCTCCTGCCGGTGTCTCCAGTTTCCGCCTCATCGAGGCCGGTGCGCTCGTTTTCGTCCGAAGCGTCCGTCCGGTCCGAGACAACTGCCGGACACCACGCCCACGCCGCCAATGGGAAACACCGGGCCGGAACCGCTCCAGCCCATGTAGCCATCGACGGAGCACACGACCATGCAGCACCTGTCCGAGTTCATCCCGCTAGCAGTGGCAACCCTCAACCTCATCACCGCACTCATCGCCCAGCGCGCCGCCCGCCGTAGGCGCGAACGGCAGGGCCGCGGCGACTCAACCGCTCGCGATTCCTCCGCCCAGGACGAGAGTCACGGTCGGTAGAGGCATGGCTATCTGGGTTGTCTGTTCGCGAGGTCGACAAGGCCCTGACGCCCTGGCGGTGGCCGGGCACCCGTACGGACTTGCTGTACTCGCGATCGCCGCAGTGCGACAGGGCGCCGGGCGACAGCCTAAAGGATGGGTCCCCAGGTGACCGACGTGCCTGACAACCCCAGATAACCTGTCGGACACGTTCCACGGAAGCCACTTGCCTCACATGCCTGACGCCCTCTCGGCACCCTAGATAACGACAGGAACCGGCCGATCCGGGTTAGTTCGGTGCGCAGGTGCGAGCGCTCGTAGACGATCCAGTCATCCGGCATGGACGCAAACGCGTATCCGCTGGCGTAGGTCCAGATCAGCGGCGTCAGGTTGGCCATTGCCGAGACCTCCCGGATGTAGAGGATGCCCTTGCGAACCTGAAAGAGGCTCAACCCGGTGGCGGCCACGAGTTGCCGGGCGGTCAGCCCGGCCGGGCGGGCCTCCAGCAGCGCCAAGCGCACCTGCCCGCATACGTTGGCCGACAAACCCCTGGCGGGCACGGGCCTGACCTGCACCAACTGCGCCACGGCGCCGCCACCCACCTCGCCGACGCCGAGATCCCGCTGCAGCTCATCATGGGTAAGACCTCCGCACCGCCATGCGCTACGTCAAACCCGGCCCCGAAGCCATGGCTAAGGTCACCGAACACCTCGCCCCCCGCCGCCGAACACTGACCCCCGTCGCGTGGCCGGGCATCTGGACGCCATCCCACGCAGCTCAAACAAAGCAGCCAGTCATATCGCGCCAGTACTTGGCGATTACTACCTCAGCCACTGACCCTCGAAGGAATTACAGGCTGGAACCGCCAAGGCCGGCGCTACGGAGTGAGCACCACCTTGTTGCACTCGTCCTGCTTGTGCTTGAACAGCTCGAACGCGCGCGGCGCCTCGCTGAGCGGCATCCGGTGCGAGATGACGAAGCTCGGGTCGATCTCGCCCGCGCGGATCCGGTCCAGCAGCGGCCCCGTGTAGCGCTGCACGTGGCACTGGCCGGTACGGATGGTCAGGGACCGGTTCATGACGGAGCCCATCGGGAACTTGTCCACGATTCCGCCGTAGACGCCGATGACGGACACCACGCCGCCGTTGCGGCAGGCCATGATGGCCTCGCGCAGCGCGTAGGGGCGCTCGGTCTCCAGCCGGGCGGCCTGTTTGCCGCGGTCGTAGGCGTACATGGCCGGGGTCGGGTGGTGGGCCTCCATGCCGACGGCGTCGATGCAGGCGTCGGGGCCGCGCCCGCCCGTCATGTCGCGCAGCGCGTCCAGCACGTTCACCTCCTCGTAGTTGAGGACCTCGGCGCCGGTCTGCTGTGCCCGCCTGAGCCGGTACGGGAACCGGTCGATGACGATGACCCGGTCGGCGCCGAGCAGGAACGCGCTGGCCGCGGCGAATTGCCCGACCAGTCCCGCGCCCCAGATGGCGATCGTCTGGCCCGGCTTGATGTCGCACATCTCCGCGCCCATGAAGCCGGTGGGGAAGATGTCCGACAGGAACAGCACCTTCTCGTCCGGCAGGCCGTCCTCGATCTTGACGGGACCGACGTCGGCGAACGGGACGCGGGCGTACTCGGCCTGGCCGCCGGGGAAGCCGCCCAGCATGTGGGAGTAGCCGAAGATGCCGGCGGGCGCGTGACCCATCAGCTTCTCGGCCATGCCGGCGTTGGGGTTGGAGTTCTCGCACAGGGAGTAGAGGCCGTCCTCGCAGGCGAAGCAGGCGCCGCAGGCGATCGGGAACGGCACGACGACGCGGTCGCCGGGGCGCAGGTTGCGCACGCCGGGGCCGACCTCGACGACCTCGCCCATGAACTCGTGGCCGAGCACGTCGCCCTTTTTGACGGTCGGGATGTAGCCGTCCACGAGGTGCAGATCGGAGCCGCAGATCGCGGTGGAGGTGACGCGGACGATCGCGTCGCGCGCGTTGAGGATCTGCGGGTCGGGGACGTCTTGGATCTCCAAGTGGTTGCGGCCCGTCCACACGTTGGCCTTCATGCCCGTCCTCCGATCGGCTGTGCGGGGTGCTGGTGGAGCTGGCGCAGGGCGCGGTGGCCCTCGGGGCTGCCCTCGGAGCGGACCACCTCGCCGGTCTCCATGACCTGCTTGAAGCGGCGCAGGTCGTCGCGGACCTGCTGCTCGGGGTGCTCGCCGAACATCCGGGCGACGGTGGCGGCGAGCTTGCGCCCGTGCATGCCGTACTCCAGCGAGAGGTCCACGACGGTGCCGCGCCCGCCGGGGCCGTCGGTGAAGCCGACCAGGCCGGCGGTGGCGACGCCGGTGCCGGGCACGGACCGCCAGGCGATCAGGTCGCCGGCCTGCTCGTCGATGATCTCGGCCTCCCACTCCAGGCCGACCACTGGGCCATTGGCCTTCCAGCGGGAGCGGCGCTGGTCGAGGGAGCGCACCGAGTCCAGGTGGACCATGAAGGAGGGCAGGTTCTCCAGCTCCCGCCAGAAGCGGTAGACCTCTTCGCGCGGCTTGTTGATGGTGATGGAGGCGCGCACCTGCAGCGGGCCTTTGGCCTTGGCGGTGCCGCGCCGGGCGCAGACGGCGTCGAGGGCGGCGATCCCGGCGACCGCGCCGAGCGCGCACAGCGCGCGGGTGCGGCGAGTGCCCGTGCGGTTGGCGGCGGCCCTGCCGAGGACGCCGAGGTCCATCGTGTCGCCGGCGACCCTGGTCCACGCCCACTGGGCGGGGTTCTTGGCGCCGAGCAGCAGCGCGGCATGCAGGAGCTCGCGCCCGCCGACGAGCCTGGCCATGGTCGTGGCGCCGGGCGCGTCGTCGACGCCGCACAGACGGGTCACGGTCCTGGGCGCCGCCAGTTGCGCCGTGCCCAGCGCGAGGCTGGTCCACCCCAGCGCACGGGCGAATCTGTCAGTCATCATGCGTCCTAACACAGGTCCCGGTGGTATGTGCATACGCCGCGGACGGCCCCCGGCCTGCTAACGCCCCCGCGTTCCCCGTCCCGTACCCCTGACAAATCCGATGACACCAGCGGATCCAGGTACGAACTCGGAGCTCTGATACTGGCAGAGACCGTTGATCCCGAATCGTCCTCATATGGCGGGGCGGGGAGAAGTCTGTAACCAGGGCATTGTCGCCGATTGTGCGCGGGTGGAGACTTCGCGCTAGCACTCGTGAGAGGTGCTGGACGTGAGGAGGGGCGCGATGGCCACCATGATCGGGAAGGTGACGCGGGAGCGCTACGAGCAACTGGTCGCCGACGGGCTGGAACAGCTCGCCGTCCAAGGACGCACGCAGATGATGCTCGGCGATCACGCCCTGGAGATCGAGCCGATGAACCCGCGGGGCGGCTGGCACGCCGGCCCCGGGGGAGGAGCCGTTCGGTGTCCGGCAGTCGCTGGCCCAGTACGCCGAGGACCTGGACATGCCGCTGACCACCCTGCTGGATAACCGGTGGGTGGCCTCCCGCTGGCCCAAGGGACGTCGTTCCCGGCGCGGGTGTCCCACCCTCGTCGCCGATAGCCGTTACGCGAGTTCGTCCGTGCCTCCGACACCGCGCCGTAGCCCGGCACCGCAGCGCTGCTCGACCTCGGCTTCCATCATCATCTGCGCCATCCGCACGACCATCTCGCGCAGCACATCGGGCGAGGCCAGCGCCGATGCTCGTCGAACCACTCACCCTGAGCAGGCAGAATGTCTTTAGCGGCCACTTCTCGTGCTCCTTCGTATGCCTTCGACAGCTGTGAAGGATCGCGGAGTGGCCGCCCTCATGTCACATCGATCTTCCCGCACGGGTATCAAGGTGACGAACTGGTTCAAACTCGTACGCCACTCCCGTGGACGCTAACATCTCGAACCGAGCAATGCCTGAACTGCGAGGCACCATTGCCCCCGCCCATCGCCCGCGGCGGCCGGCCTCGCAAGTACTGCTCCGACAGCTGCCGGTGGGTCTTCGGCCGGACCCGCGCCAGACGCCGGCGCTCGCTCGCCCAGCGGCACCAACGTCAGGACGGCACTCGCAAGCAGCGCCGCCATCTCCGCGACCAGGCTGAACACTTCGCTCAGGCCGCCGGGAAACTGGCCCACGACCTGCACCCGGAAGACCTCGCTCCGTCCACCCAGCAGACCGGCTGGAAACCCGGCCCCACCGCCGGCTACACCAACACCGCGCTGCCCCCTGCTCGCCCAGGCCCGCGCCGTCCTGGCCGCGGCTCTCACCGCCGACCGAGCGGCTGGGGCCACCTGTGACGAGATCGCCGCCGTGCTGGATGTCAGCCCTGACACCGCCGCGCGCAGGTACCACACCTGACCAGTCGCTGCCAGAGGCCGACCAGAAGCAGTGAACAGCTTGCGCAGAGGCTTACGGTGCGATGTGAACGGGCGGGACGATTCCCCATGACACGATGCGGGCCATGGGCAGTCAGATGAGCTCGTCGCCGGACGCAAGGTTGCCCTGCCCCAGGAGGGCAACGCTGAAGTCCCAAAGCTTCCGCGCAATGGCCGGGTCCTGGGAGAGCGGACTCGGCGGCGCAGGGCGGCTGTTGGCGAAATATCCGCCGCTGGTGGCAGCGACCTCGGGCGCGGTGGCGAGGTGGACCGGTGTGCGGGCGGCCTTCTCCGGGGACGTCTGAAAGGGACGCATGACCTTGAGGAAAAGGCCGAATGGTCCCGTGGCATGGCGGCCGAGGTTGGTGCGCACGAATCCTGGATCCGCGGCGTTGGCCGTCACGCTGGTGCCGTGAAGGCGCCGCGCGAGTTCGGAGACGAAGATCACATTGAGCAGTTTCGTTGTCGAATACGTCTGGGTGTGTGAGAAGTCGCTGCCGGTGGGCAAGGCGTCGAGATCAAGGCTCTTGACATGGGTGTGATTCGACGACGACAGGGCGACGATTCGCGCGGGCGCTGAGTTGGTGAGCAGCGGCAACAGCAGCTGTGTCAGAAGGAATCCGGAGAGGTAGTTCGTGGCGAAGTTGACCTCGAACCCGTCGGGGGTGAGTTCGCGGCGAGTGCGGACCTCGGCGGCGTTGAGGATGAGGCCATCGAGACGGGTGGCGTGTCGCCGCACCTGCTCGGCGAGCGATCGCACCTGCTTCATGTCCGACAGATCGGCGGCCATGACCTTGAGGTCAGCCCTTGGTATCTGTGCCTTGATTGCGGCTGCGGCGGTATGGCCGCTGTGGGCCGAGCGGGCGCCGAGCAGGACGCGAGCGTCACGGGCGGCCAGTTGTGCGGCGATGGCATGACCTACGCCGCTGGTGGCTCCGGTCACCAGATAGGTAGGTCTCACAGGTATGCCCTCACTCAATTCATCATGATTCATGTCTTTCATGAATCATGTATACCATGGCTTATGATGAGCTGCATGAAGGGTCAGCACGACAATCAGCTCTCCTTCGAGGCCGGGACCGGGTACCTGCTCGCCAGACTCGGCTCGCTGGCCGAACGAAGCTGGACCGGCATGCTGCGCCGGCACAACCTGACACCGACCCAGCACGCGGTCCTGCTGGCACTGCGCGAACATGGGCCGCTGGGACAGCAGGCTCTCAGTCGCTTCATCGCCGTCGATCCCAGAAATGTGGTCCCCATCCTCGACGGCCTGGCGGACCAGCAGCTGATCGACCGCCACGTCGACCCATCGGACCGGCGGCGACGCGTCATCAACCTCACCCCGGCCGGCCGATCAACGGCCGACGATCTGGCGGGGTCGGCAACGGAGATCGAAGCCGCGTTCCTCCACGGCCTCGACCACGCCGATCAGGCCGAACTCAACCGGCTGCTCCAGGCGCTGCACACTTCCCTTGCCCCACGGAACCCGTCAATTTGATCAAGGCAGTTGAGCTGGGCTAATTCTGTGTCGTCTTCTCTGTGGCGTCCTTCGGTTCGTCGGTCTTGGGCTTGTTGATCCAGGCCGGGCCGGGCAGATCGGGCGGTGTGGGCACGCCGCCGCTGGTGAACCGTTCGGGGTGTGCGGCGTGGGCGGCGGCCAGGGCGACCGCGCGCCGGTCGCGGACGGCGGCGGCGCGACCGTAGTGCACGTCGATGGGGTGGTGGTAGCCAATCCCGGAGTGGAAGTGATCCCGGTTGTACCAGGTGTAGAACTCCTGACAGAAGACGAACTTGGCCACGCCCAGGTCGATGAGGAGTTCGGCCAGAGTCTTGGAGATCATCGAGCTGCCGCGGCCGGCGTGCAGGGTGAGGCTGCCTTCGTCGATGCCGTGCTTGCGGGCGGCCGCTTCGATGAGGTGTCTGGCCAGGTCAGGCGATTCGCGGGAGGCGACCATCCAGCCGACGACGTACCGGCTGAACAGGTCGATGATCGTGTAGAGGCAGTACCACACTCCCTTGTCCGGGCCGCGGAGCTTGGTGATGTCCCAGGCCCAGACCCGGTTGGGGGCGTCGGCGACCAGCTCGGGCACGGCCCGGGGTGGATGGGTGGCCTGCCGGCGCCGGTCCCGGCCCACCTCGCCGTGCTCACGCAGGATGCGATACATGGTCGCCTGCGACGCCAGGTACACGCCCTCGTCGAGCAGGCTGTAGTAGGCCGTGGCAGGGGAGGCGTCGGCGAAGCGCTCGTTCAGTACCGCGCGGACCTGATCGCGTTCGGCCGCCGACAGTGCGGCCGGGTGCGGCTTGCGTGACCGGGCCGGCCGGACCGGGGCCGGGCTCTGGCGGTGATGCCGATACCAGCTCGCCTGCGCCACCCGGCGGCGGCACACGCACGACGGCGGCCGAGCAGCGGGACCAGTTCCTCGATCGCCACGGCCTGGGCGGCCTGGAAGGTCTCGATCACTGCTCGCCCCGGCTCGGTGGCGTCTCGCTGCTGGTGGCGAGCTGATCCAGCAGCGCGAAGAGCTTTCCCTGCACCTCGATGACCTGGCGGGTCTGGCCGAGTTCGGCGCGCAGTCGCTCGACCTCCGCCTGCAGTGCCTCGATCCGCTTGTCGCGCGGGTCGGCCTTCGGCCGGCCGACCGGGCGGGCCAGCGCCTGCTCGACGCCGTGATCCCGGGCGGTGCGCCGGCTCGAGATCAGCGACGCCGGTTTACTGCGTCAGGACCCGGACTTGATCGGCTGGAGGAGCGATCACCGTCGTATCGCCCCAATCGGAGAAGGTGATCTCCACTGGCGTCTTCGCGGTCAGTCGTTGCCGCACCGGGCGCCCTTGGGCATCGAGCCAGAGCTCGTACGTGGCCTGCGTGCCGAACTCCTTGAGCAACTCGCCGCGCAGCCGCGCCTGCGCCGCCCGGTCGCCGGCCCGTACCTTAACGTATTCGTCCTCGGTGTCCTGCATGAGTGGCAGCGGGTCGTACACCTCCAGGAACGCATCGAGGTCCAATCCGTCGAGTGCCGCCCGCACATCGATGGCGACCGTGTAACGGTCGAGCCCACCGTCGGACGCGGGGCCGCTCACCCGTCCCCGAGCGGCCAGCATCTCATGCACCCGATGACTGTTCACCAGCGTCATGGCCTGGCCCGTCACCACACCGATGCCGAGCAAGTTGTACGGCTCGTGCTCTTCGGTGATCTTGTCCCAGACCTTGCCCGGCGCCACCTCCTCCCCCAGCATCTGCATGTACGCCGCATCGCCCGTCCGAATGAGTCGCCCGCGCAAGCCCTCGCCCAGATCGGCGGAGACGTCCTGGTCCCGCCCCTTGATGACCACAGTGGCGCTCTGAACCCCCTTCGTCGCCACCCGCTTGACGTCCGAGTGCGCCTGCAGATAAGTCCTGACGTATCCAGCCACCTCGGGAGCGCTCTTCGCTGCCGAGCCGCAACCCGCCATCAGCAGCGCCAACACGGCGATCATCACGTATCTGGACATGCCCGGGATGCTCGCACGACGGTGTGCAGAACCCTTGGGGCAGGACGTGCAGATTGTGCGCAGAAAGGGCCGTCCGCACCTTCCGACGATCAAAGGCTCTTCGTTCACGTCGCCCGCATGCTAGAGATCAACATGCTGCGGACCAATCATCCGAAAGTCGTCGAGACGCCCGCCGAGCCTCCTCGAAGAACCAGAGCGCGCTCGCGAGGCAACATGCCTTCAGCGCCGGTCAACATGCCTCACGCGCCTGAACAGATCGTCTCGCTCCGACCTGCGGCAAGTGGCCAGAAACCCACACGCTCGTCATTCCCACCCAGCACTACACAGACCTCTTCGACACGCCCCCGGACGTCCTCGCTGAAACCATGTCGCTCGTCCAGGAACTCGCCAGCGCCATGCGAGCAGCACTCGGCGCCGGAGGAGCGAACATCCTGCACGCCAGCGGCCCCGGATCACAGCAGTCAGTGCCTCATCTGCACGTCCACGTCGTCCCACGCTGGCCCGACGACGGTTTCTCAACCTGGCCCGCCGAACGCTCCAAGCACCAATTGAACGACGATCCCACCCTCAGGCTCCTCGAGGCCATGGCCACCGACGGGGCCTGACAGGCACAGCCATACGGAGATCACTGGTCGTCGAAGACCAGACGGCCTACTTGCCTAACATGCCTTACACAGCATCAAACCGCTGACCAGTACAAACGCTCAAAAGCCCAAGATGACCATAGGAACACATCAATTTCCACGGGACGTACCCGTTCAACCGGCCGGAACTGCCCGGCCGGTTGCGGGAGCTGCGCGACTCCGCCGCCGACGACGACCCCGAGTTGTGACGATCAGCGCGCCGTGGGGGTCTGGCGATCTTTGTGTGGTGTCGTGGCGGGCGGTGATGGCGACCCGCCGCGCAAGGGGAAGATCTTGCGGAGTCGTTCCCCGCGGCAGGACCGCGTGAGGCGACTCCCCCTCCGGTAGTCGGCGCGTAGTCGGAACGGTCTCGGCCAGGCCTGATTCGGATCAGCGGGTGAGGATGCCGCGAATCGTCTGTTCGGTGAGCTGGTGGCGGAAGGTGGCGTCGGCTCCGGCCATTGACCGGCCGAGGACCGCCAGGAGAAAACCGCCGAGCACGGTGTTGGCCGCGTCGGTGATGTCGTCGACGGCGAAGGCGCCGGTTTTGCGGTCCCCGGCGAGCAGATCACGCGATCTCACGCTCGACTGCGACACCTGGAGCAGCCCCGACGGCTCGGGACAGTGCCTGATGGTCCTCACCGCCGAACCGGGTTCCCCATCCCCCGACGACCTGCGCATCCGCATCTCGTGGACCGCCGAGGAAAGCCTGGGGCGGGCATAAGGCAGGCCTATGGCCGCTCGGCGGCCTTCGGGTCTGACCGGATTACTACCTGGAGCCGACCCCACTCCCATCCTTGACCGCAGCATCGAACAGTGCGGCGGCCGCCGCGCGGGCGGTCGTCGCGGCTGAGGGATCGCGGTCCATGCGTGCCGAGACTCCTGCGCCGTCGTACAGCAGGTGGAGCTGCCTCGCGAGGCCGTCGCTGTCGGCGACGCCGGCTTCTCGTGCCAGGTCCGTGAACAGCGTTCTCACCCACAGCCGGTATCGGTCCGCGGCGCCCTCGACGACGCTGCCGTGTGCTGCCTCTGCGCTGGCCGTCATGTGGGCGCAGCCGTTGAAGTCGGGTTCGGTGAACAGCTGGCCTTGCGCGTCGAAAACCCCCAGCAGACGCTCACGTGGTGTCCGGAACCGGGTCAGGGAGCGCTCAACCAGCTCACGGGTGTCGGCGTGGCGCGCGTCCAGGTAGGCCTGCACCAGCTCGTCTTTGCTGCCGAACACGTTGTAGAGCGACGCCTTGGCGACGCCGGCCTGCTTCACGATGCGGTCGATGCCGACGGTCTGGACGCCTTCGCGGTAGAACAGGTCGTCGGCGGCGGCCAGCAGACGTTCGCGCACGGATGGATTCGAGGCGTTGACCTTGCCGGGCATGGGGGTTCCTTCTTTCAGACTGGCGGTACAGTCTACTGCTCCTGTCGGCGGATTATGCGACTTCTACCGGGTACAACAAGGCTAGACAGACCGGTCTTCCAGGTCAACGCGTGAAGGCGGTCACCGCGTTCCGGTGACCGCTAGTTGGTCGTCATGCCGCCGTCGACGTTGAGGATGTGGCCGGTGATGAACGAGGCCTCATCCGATGCGATGAACACGATCGCGTCGGCCAGCTCCTCTGACAGGCCGAGGCGGCCCAGCGGGACCTGCGTCACGAGGGCCGCCTTGTTCTCCGACGTGCCGGTGAAACGAGTCAGCATGCCGGTATCTGTGGGGCCGGGGGCTACACCGTTCACCCGGATTCCCGATTTGGCGACCTCCAGCGCCACCGACTTGGTGATGCCTTCGACGGCGTGCTTGCTGCCGACG
>NZ_JBHSPA010000030.1:4185-8548 GCF_042656245.1 Nonomuraea insulae | reverse complement strand
ACGCCGTGATCAACTCGAAGGCGATCACCAGTATTCCTAGATCATTTTGTTAGGACTTCTTAAAGGGGCTGCGCAGTCCTCTCACCTGCGGCCTCCCCTCACTCAACGTTCGGCGAGAACCCTCAACCTTCCTCGCCAAAGGTCACCAACACCGGCGACCGGTGCGACCTACCCTGGCAAGACGGCGCACTACGACGTATCAGTGGGAGGCGATCTGCATGCCAAGCCGGAAGGATGAACTGGCCGAACGCCGCTTCGCCAAGCTCATCAACCAGGTCAAGGCGATGATGACCGCCAGCCTCAAGCCGGAGTAGCGCGACTTCTGCAGCCAGCTCGTCCTCACCCGCGAAGCGGTCGCCGAACTGGGCGAGGCGGCCGAGGCCCGGGCGAGCCGCGGGGCGCCAACTCGGCTGGAAGGTACGCGCCCACGCCATCGACGACGGAGCGCTGTTCATCATTGATGGCCGCAACCCGCCCCAGGAGGTCCGGGGAACTGGCGGCCCGCCGTTCCGCCGAGGCCGTCTCGGCCGTCATCGCCAACGCCCAAGCCGAGGCCCGCATGCTCCGCACCAGCGCGCCCAGCACTCTGCCCCTACGTAACCCGGATGAGGGCCTCTGACCAGCCGCACTGCAGCCCGAACCCGGCAGAGATGATCCAGAACCAACACGGGTCCGCGCTTCGGTCCACCGCTTGACGCAACCTTGACCCGTGACTTTCGGCCGCATCCGGTTACCGCAGGTCAACACCACTTTCCGGGCGCGACGTCATGGGACGCGCTTGTCGTCAACCCGACGCGCACAAGCCCGGCATTTTGGTGTTTTCGCAGGTCATCCATGGTTCCGGAGCGTGACCCCAAACTGGCGTGATCTTTGCCGTGCCCGATGTCTGATCATTTCCTGCCCGATTCCTGTCCGGCCTCTCTGGCGACATGGCGACGTCCGAACCGAACACGCCTCATCGGGAGCCTCGCCATGTCTCACCCTTCGCTCCGCCTCGCCACGGACGCCACCACCAACCCGGCCGCCACCGGCCCGATCCTGACCGGCCCGGCCGCCGACCGGGCCGACCTGAACAGTGCGCCCACGGCCCGCTGGGTCGAAGCGTTGCCCACCGTCGACCTCGACGCGGACACCACGCAGCCCAACGAGGGCACCGGCAGCCGCGGCGGTAGCCCATGCAGCCGGGGCGGGTCGCTGCCGCTGGATGTGGCCGAGCACGCTTTCACCCTGCTCATGCGCGGCCCCGCCCCGCTCTCGCTCGATGGCGCGCTGCTCGGGCACGGGCTTCCGGCCCGGCCGATCCCGCTGAACGAGCTGCAGGCGATGCTGCTGCACCCGTCCTGCTCCCGCACCACCCGTGACCACGTGTGGCGGCACCTCATCGGCCAGGCCCGCACCCACCGGGGAGCGTGGATGGTCGCCGCCGTCGCCCTGGCGATCCCGATGCTGCGCCGCCTCATCACCGCCCTCGCCGGCAAGACCGTGGTTGAGCGGATCGACCGCGAAGACCTGGAAGCCGACGTGCTCACGGCCTACATGGAGGCCCTCTGCCGGGTGAACCTGGCCTGGTCCCACCCGCTGCTCCGGGTCTCCCGGCTGACCCACATCGCGGTCATCCGCGTCCACGCCGCCGACCGACCCGGCCCGCTGGCCGACCCCGACCTGTCCGACCGCGCCGACAGCGGCCAGCAGCCGCTCACCTACCCGGCCGGCCATCCTGACGTGTTCCTGGCCGAGGCGGTCGCCCAGCAGATCATCACCGAACTGGAGGCGGAGCTGATCTGTTTCACCCGGTTGGAGGGCGTGTCGCTCAGCTCCTATTGCCGCCGCCGCGGCCTGCTCTACTGCGCCGCGCTCAAGCGCCGCCAGCGCGCCGAAACCGCGCTGCATCAGGCGCTCCAGCGCGGCGACCTGTAGCGATCGCACGGCGAGCAGCCAGCAAAGACTGCGCAAAATCCGCTGGCCCCGATGTCCTATCTCGGCCTTTCACCCAGGTCTTTTAACCGGTGAGAAGGCAGCGCGGAGGGCGCCGCGGCTCCGGCAGCGAGGACCTGTACCTGGTCACCGGTCCCTGTCACCCGGCCCAACCCACCAGCCCATCCCGCTGAAGGAGGACGCCCACCGGCCCCGCAGCCGGACCCGGCACCTCCGCGCCGCCCTCTCACCGCACCGCCCAACCGCATCCAGCACGACCCGTTCAGGAAGGCAGCACATGACATCCCGCCCACGCCGCACCCGCTCCTCATCCCAGGCCCACAGCCTCAAAGTCCTGCTCATCGCCCTGACGATCCTCGGCTGCATCGTCCTGGGCACCCTGCTCGAATACGCCCTCGCCATCGCGGCCACCACCAACGCCGACGCCGCCGGACTCCTCCCAGCCTCCGGCCGGGTTCTGGCCGCGCCGGCCTCGCTGAACGCGGTGATCGACAACCTGCGCAACGTCATCGTCGGCCTGCTCGTCGCCCTGGCCACGCTGTTCCTGACCGTGGGCGGGGTGCGCTACATCCTGGCCGGCGGCGACCCCGGCGAGGTGGAAGCGGCCAAGAAAAGACCCTGCGCTACGCCGCCCTCGGCTACGGCATCGCCGTTCTGGCCCCGCTGCTGGTCAGCGTCCTCAAAGGCATCGTCGGTTCCTCATGACTCGCCACCCGCCACCTCGCCGGCGCAGGACGAGCACGCTCCTGGCCATCACATGCCGTGGCATCGTGCAGATCTTCACGATCATCGCCATCACGCTGACCGTCACGGCTGCCCTGGCCGCCGCGGAGCCGAGCCCTCCCGTCGTCCCCGCGCCGACCTCGAACCCGCAGCCCACACCGCCCACTGCACCCGCACCCACGCCGACCCCAACGGTGCCGACGGGGCCGATGCTGACGCCGCCGGTCCAGCCGAACCCGAACCCGAGCACCGAGCCCACAGCTCCCGCCTCGAAACCGAAACCGGCACCTGGACCTGAGCAGGCCAGCGGGGCGGAGGAGTGCGGCTGGCTGGACTTCGGCTGCAAGCTCAACCGGGCATTGAACGGCTGGTTCGGCCTCATCGTCACCGAGGCGATCCAGCCGACCTTCCACATCGTCGGCACGCTGCTGCTGTCGACACCACCGCCGGACATGCTGGGGCGCGTCCAGGAGCTGTCGGCACATGTACGGGTGGTGGCCAACACCCTGCTCGCGCTGTTCGTGCTCGCCGGCGGGGTGATCGTGATGGCGTACGGCAGCGTGCAAACCTCCACCACCGCCGCCGAGGTCGCGCCGCGCGTGGTGGTCGCCGTGATCGCGCTCAACTTTTCGCTGACCGTCTGCCAGTACGCCATCGAGCTGGCCAACGGCCTGGTCGCGGCGCTGCTTCAGGAGGGGGTGGACGGGCGGCGGGCCGGCGACCTGATTGCCAACAAACTCGCCAACCCGGTCGGCCAGCTGCAGGCCCCGCAGATGTTCCTGATCTGGATGATCGGCCTGGCCGTGGTGATGGGCCTGATCCTGGCGTTCATCGCGGTCATAAGAGTCGCGCTGCTGCTGTTCCTGATGATCGCGGCGCCGCTCGCCCTGCTGTGTCACGCGCTGCCGCAGACCGAGCACATCGCCCGGCTGTGGTGGCGCGCCTTCACCGGCGTCCTGGCCATGCAGGTACTCCAGGCGCTCGTGCTCATCCTGGCGTTCAAGGTGTACTTCACCGACTCCACCGACGCCTTCGCCACCCCGGCCGGCGACCTCGCCGTGGCGGCGGTCAAACCGGCGGTCATGCGCGCCATCGACACCCTGGTCCTGATCGGCCTGCTGTTCATCCTGATCAAGATCCCCGGCTGGGTGGCCCGCTCGGTCTGGCAGCCCGCCCAACCCCAGCTGCTGACCCGTCTGGTCAAAGCCTTGATCGTCTACAAGAGCCTCGGCCTAGCCAGAGCCGCGCTGACCAAGGGTGGCCGGGCGGCCCGCACCGCCACGAAGAACGCCAGGGCCGGGGCCGCGCAGCGGCGCCACCGTCCACTCGGCGCTGCAGGCGGGGCACGGCGTGGCCCCGCCCGGCCCCGGCCGCACGGCGGCCCACGCAGACCACAGCCGACGAGCGGGCCCGCCGCCACGGGAGGAACACCGGTGAACACACCCAACCCATCCGCTCAACACGGCCCCCAGCAGCTCCAGTTGCCGCTGAACCTCCCACCCACGCCGCGCACAGGTGCACGGCCCACCGGATCGGCCGCCGCGCGGGGGCGTCAGCTGGCGTTGCCGTTCCCGGTCACCCGCGTGCCCCGCCCACCCACGCCGCCCGCCCCGGCCGCGCCGAGCGGCCCGTGGATCCGGCCGAAACCGCCCTGGGCGCAGCCGATGCTGCCCGGCATGCCCACCCGTCCGGCCCGGCCTCGGCA